>DASPIV010000214.1:0-2454 GCA_035628955.1 Bordetella sp. | reverse complement strand
GAGCGCACCGACGCCGTGGCGTTGCTGATGCGCCTGGCAGTGCCGCCCCACACCGAAGAACAGCGCCGCCAATTGGCATCGGGCGAACTGCCGTTCGTGCCCGAGCCTGTGTATGGGTCGCAGCTACAGAATTTCGCAGTGGCCGGCTTGCCGGCCGAAGGACGGCTGGAGATCGAATACGAACCGCTAGCGGTCGAGCTCAACGGCGGCGAAACCGCCACGCTGATGAAACCGACCTACCGCATCGAAGACCCGGCCTACGGGCCGATGCGCGACGACATGCAGATGTCGCCGCGCCTGGCGCCGCCGATGATAGGCCTGGGCCTGCTCGAAGCCGTGCATCCGGCAGACATACTGGCCAATGCCCAGGCCGACCGCGGCGACGGTATCAGCGGCCGACCCAATTGGGTGCGCGATGAGCGCACCGGCAAACCGGCGCTGGGGCGTTTCAACTGGAAGGCCAGCCAGCCCACGGTGGAGCAGCAGAGCGCGGTGGCGTTTTCCAATGACATGGGGCTGTCGACACCCATGTTTCCCAGCCATTACGGCGAATGCACGGCCGCGCAGGCCGCTTGTTTCACCATGCCGCACGGCGCGCAGCCGCGCCTGGGCGAGCACGAGGTGCCCGGCGAACTGATGGATTTCGTCACGACCTATGCCGTCAACCTGGCGGTGCCGCAACGCCGCGAGGTCGACGACGCGCGTGTGCTGGCGGGCAAGAAGCTGTTCTACGAAGCCAATTGCGTGGCCTGCCACGTACCCAAGTACGTCACCAGCCGGGATGCCGCGCGGCCGGAACATCGCTTCCAGTTGATCTGGCCCTACACCGATATGCTGCTGCACGATATGGGCGAAGGGTTGGCCGATGGCGTGTCCGAAGGGCAGGCCAGCGGCAGCGAATGGCGCACGCCGCCCTTGTGGGGCATAGGGCTGACGCGCACCGTCAATCCCAATGCGACCTGGCTGCACGACGGGCGGGCGCGCACATTGCTCGAGGCCATACTGTGGCATGGCGGCGAAGCCCAGGCCGCGCGCGATCGCGTAGTGGCCATGACGCCCCAGGAACGTGCCGATCTGATCCGTTTTCTGGAGTCGCTGTGAGTGGCCCGGCAAGGAGTTCGAACATGCTGAAAAGCAAATGGCTGCTGGCGGCCGCCGCGATGCTGGCTCCGCTGCCCGCGCTGGCTGCGCCGCCGGCCGACCTGGGCCTGCGCCTGGCCGATGGTTATGTGCGGCCCGCGATGGCCAGGCTGGCGCAACATGCCAACGGGCTGGAACAGGCCCTGAGCGGCTGGTGCGGCAAGGGCGGCGGCAAAGACGGTGCGCAAGCGGTGCGCCAGGCCTTTGCCGATACCGCGCTGGCCTGGTCCGGCGTGGGGTTCCTGCGCTTCGGTCCTCTGGTGCAGGGCAATCGCTACGAAAGGCTGGTGTTCTGGCCGGATACGCGCGGCGTCATGCAGCGGCAGGTGCGCGCCTTGCTGGCCCAGGCCGATCCGGCCGCGCTGGCGCCCGCTGCGCTGGCCTCGCGCAGCGTGGCCATGCAGGGCCTGCCGGCGCTGGAATATGTGCTGTACGACGAGCCGGGTTTGATAGATGCGCCGGCCGGCAAGGAATCGGCCTATGCATGCGGCTATGCCGTGGCGGTGGCCGGCAATATCGCCGGCGTGTCGGCTGAACTGCAACAGGCCTGGAGCCCGCAGGGCGAGTTCGGCCGGCAGTTCACCGCGCCGTCGGCCGACAACGACTTGTATCGCAGCCAGCAGGAAGTGGCGGCCGAAGCGGTCAAGGCCTTGTCCACGGGCTTGCAGTTCGCGCGCGACATCAAGCTGATGCCGGTGCTGGGCGATTCGCCGCAGGCTGCGCGCCCCAAGCGCGCCGCTTTCTGGCGCAGCGACCTGAGCCTGCCCATGCTGGCGGCCAGCCTGCGCGGCATGCGGGCCTTCTACGACGCGGGCGGCTATCGTTACGCCAAAGACGAAGGCTGGATCGACCAGGCCGTGCGCGGTGAGCTCGATCGTGCTGTGGCCGCGATCGAGGCCGTGCACGTGCCGCTGCAGCAGGCCGTGACCGATGCTGCCTCATGGCAGCGGCTGGCGCTGGCCGGCCTGATCCTGAAGAACGCCAAAGATATCGTCGACCAGCATTTCGCGCCCGCATTGGGCGTGACGATCGGATTCAATGCGCTCGATGGAGATTGACCGCCGCCGTTTCCTGGCCGTGGCGGCCGCGGCAGGCCTGGCGCCCGCCACGCTGCGCGCCGCGGGCCCGACACCGCTGTACCTGGCCGCGCGCCGCGCCGGTGACCGCTACCAGGCGGTCGTGCTGGATGCGCGGGGCCGTGATCTCCAGATCGTGCCCATGCCCGCGCGGGGCCACAGTTTTGCGCTGGATCCGGCGCGTGGCCGCGCCGTGGTGTTCGGCCGCCAGCCGGGTTTCTTTGCCGTGGCCTTTCGT
>DASPIV010000213.1:0-5374 GCA_035628955.1 Bordetella sp. | reverse complement strand
TGGTGTTCTACGACTACGACGAAATCCAACGCATGACCGAGATGCAGTTCCGCCGCATCCCGCCCGCACCCAACGAAGAAGCCGAAATGGCCAGCGAACCCTGGTATGCGGTCGGGCCCAACGACGTTTTCCCCGAGGAATTCGGCCGTTTCCTGCTGGGCGACCCGCGCGTGCGCCGGGCCTTCCTGCGGCACCACGCCGACCTGCTGCAACCCGAGTGGTGGCAGGCCTGCCGCGCCCATGTGGCGCAGGGCCGGATCGAGGAATTTTTCCCTTACGATAAAGACAGGCGGCTGCGCCACGACAGCGCCCCGCAACGCGCCACCGCGCCGTGACAGTCCCCGTCCGATTTTCAGGAGTCAATCATGTCTGATCCCATCGTCATTGTTTCCGTCGCCCGCACCCCCATGGGGGGCATGCTGGGCAGCCTGTCCGGCCTGGCCGCCCACGAGCTGGGCGCGGTCGCCATCAAGGCGGCCGTCGAGCGCGCCGGCCTGCAGCCGGGCCAGGTCGACGAAGTCATCATGGGCAACGTGCTGCAGGCCGGCCAGGGCCAGGCGCCGGCCCGCCAGGCTGCGCTCGGCGCCGGCCTGCCGCTGGGCGTGTCGTGCACCACCATCCATAAAGTGTGCGGCTCGGGCCTGAAGGCGGCCATGTTCGGCCACGACCTGCTGGCCGCGGGCTCGGCGCGGGTGGTGGTGGCCGGCGGCCAGGAGAGCATGAGCAACGCCCCCTACTTGCTGCTCAAGGGGCGCCAGGGCTACCGCTACGGCCACGGCACGGTCTACGACCACATGGCCCTGGACGGCCTGGAAGACGCCTACGACCGCGGCAAGGCCATGGGCGTGTTCGCCGAAGACTGCGCCGCCAAGTACAACTTCACCCGCGAGCAGCAAGATGCCTACTCGCTCGAATCGCTGCGCCGCGCGCGCGCCGCCAGTGAAGATGGCAGCTTCAAGTGGGAAATCGCCCCCGTCACGGTAGCCGGCCGCAAGGGCGACACCGTGGTCGACACCGATGAAGCGCCCGCCAAGGCCATGCCGGAAAAAATTCCCACGCTGAAGCCGGCCTTCAAGAAAGACGGTACCGTCACCGCCGCCAATTCCTCATCGATTTCCGATGGCGCCGCCGCCATGGTGTTGATGCGCGCGTCCACCGCCAAAGAACTGGGCGTCAAACCGCTGGCCCGTATCGTGGCCCACAGCCAGCACTCGCAAGAGCCGGGCTGGTTCACGACCGCTCCCGTGGGCGCGCTGAAGAACCTGTTCGCCAAGACCGGCTGGAAGGCCGAAGACGTCGATCTGTACGAGATCAACGAAGCCTTCGCCGTGGTGACCATGGCCGCCATGAACGATTTCAAGCTGCCGCACGACAAGGTCAACGTGCACGGCGGCGCCACTGCCCTGGGCCACCCCATCGGCGCGTCGGGCGCCCGCCTGATGGCCACGCTGGTCGGCGCCCTGCGCAAGACCGGCGGCAAGCGCGGCGTGGCCACGCTGTGCATCGGCGGCGGCGAAGCGGTGGCGATGGCCATCGAGATGGTGTAACCAGCAAAACCCCTTGGGTGTCCGGCTCCCGCGCAGCGGGTGTCAGACACCCACCAAATCTGATCTGTACCGCGCCCTGCACACGTCGGTGTCAGGCACCCTCCGGGAGCCTGGAACCTGAATCAGAATCCAATAAAGTCAGATGGTGCCTGACACCCCACGGGAGTCAGACACACATAGAGAAAACAATGCCTACCATCGAATCCCGCATCAATCCGCGCTCGCAAGATTACGCCGACAACGCGCGTGCCATGCAGGCGCAGTTGGAAGACCTGGCGCAGCAGTTGGCGCAGACCGCGCTGGGCGGTGGCGAAGCCGCGCGCGCCAAGCATGTGGCACGCGGCAAGCTATTGCCGCGCGAACGGGTCGAGCGGTTGATCGATCCGGGCAGCGCTTTCCTGGAACTGTCGCCCATGGCCGCCCACGGCATGTACGAAGGCGCGGCTCCGGGGGCCGGCCTCATCACCGGCATCGGGCGGGTGGCGGGTACCGAGTGCGTCATCGTGTGCAACGATGCCACGGTCAAGGGCGGCACCTACTATCCCATGACCGTCAAGAAGCACCTGCGCGCGCAGGAGATCGCCACGCAGAATCGCCTGCCGTGCGTGTACCTGGTGGATTCGGGCGGGGCCAACCTGCCCCAGCAAGACGAGGTGTTTCCCGACCGCGACCACTTCGGCCGGATTTTCTACAACCAGGCCACGATGTCCGCGCAGGGCATCGCCCAGATCGCCGTGGTGATGGGCTCGTGCACGGCCGGCGGCGCCTACGTGCCCGCCATGAGCGATGAGTCCATCATCGTGCGCAATCAGGGCACTATCTTCCTGGGCGGCCCGCCCCTGGTGAAGGCGGCCACCGGCGAAGAAGTCAGCGCCGAAGACCTGGGCGGCGGCGATGTGCACACGCGCCTGTCCGGCGTGGCCGACCACCTGGCCGCCAACGACCTGCACGCGCTGCAGCTGGCACGCAGCGCCGTGGCGCGCCTGAACCGCCAGAAACCCACGCCGCTGGCGCTGGCCGCGGTGCGCGAACCGCGCTACGACCCGGCCGAACTCAATGGCATCATTCCCGCCGACACGCGCAAGCCGTATGACGTGCGCGAGATCATCGCCCGCATCGTCGACGGTTCGGATTTCGACGAATTCAAGGCGCGCTTCGGTACCACCCTGATCACCGGCTTCGCGCATATCCATGGCATGCCGGTGGGCATCGTGGCCAACAACGGCATCCTGTTTTCCGAGTCGGCGCAGAAAGGCGCCCATTTCATCGAGCTTTGCGCGCAGCGCAAGATCCCGCTGGTGTTCCTGCAGAACATCACCGGTTTCATGGTGGGCCGCAAATACGAAAACGAAGGCATCGCACGCCACGGCGCCAAGATGGTGACTGCCGTGGCCACGGCCAACGTGCCCAAGTTCACGGTGCTGATCGGCGGGTCGTTCGGCGCCGGCAACTACGGTATGTGCGGCCGCGCATTTTCGCCGCGCCTGCTGTTCATGTGGCCCAACGCGCGCATTTCGGTCATGGGTGGCGAACAGGCCGCCAGCGTGCTGGCCACCGTGCGGCGCGACGGCATCCAGGCCAAGGGCGGCCAGTGGTCGGTTGAAGACGAAGAAGCCTTCAAGGCGCCGGTCCGCGCCCAATATGAACGCGAAGGCCACCCGTATTACGCCACGGCGCGACTGTGGGACGACGGCATCATCGCACCGGCCGATACCCGCCGCGTGCTGGGCCTGGCCCTGTCCGCCGCGCTGAACGCCCCCATCGAGGACACGCGGTTCGGCGTTTTCCGGATGTGAATAAGGCCCGCCCCCGGCGCGCTTCGCGCGGCGCCCCCGAGGGGGCCACCGCAAGTATGTAGCGCCGCTGTAGTTAACGAAGCATTCCAGACTGGATGACACCATGTTCGATACCTTGCTGATCGCCAACCGCGGTGAAATCGCCTGCCGTGTTGCTGCCACCGCCCGCCGCCTGGGCATCCGCACCGTGGCGGTGTATTCCGATGCCGACGCGGGCGCGCGGCATGTGGCGGCCTGCGATGTAGCCGTGCACATTGGCGGCCCCGAGCCGCGCGCCAGTTATCTGCGTGCCGATGCGATCCTGCAGGCGGCGCGCGACACCGGGGCGCAGGCCATCCATCCCGGCTACGGGTTCCTGTCCGAGAACGAAGCCTTCGCGCAGGCCGCCGCCGACGCCGGTATCGCCTTCGTGGGGCCGCCGGCTTCGGCGATTGCCGCCATGGGCAGCAAGTCGGCCGCGAAAGCGCTGATGGAAAAAGCCGGCGTGCCGCTGGTGCCCGGCTATCACGGCGACAATCAAGATCCCCGGTTCCTGAACACACAGGCCGACGCCATCGGGTACCCGGTGCTGATCAAGGCCAGTGCCGGCGGCGGCGGCAAAGGCATGCGGGTGGTCGAATCCTCAAGCGCCTTCCAGGACGCCCTGGCCTCGTGCCAGCGCGAGGCGGCATCCAGCTTCGGCGACGACCGCGTGCTGATCGAGCGCTATCTGCAAAAGCCGCGCCATATTGAAATCCAGGTGTTTGCCGACACGCACGGCAACTGCGTGTACCTGTTCGAGCGCGATTGCTCGGTGCAGCGGCGCCACCAGAAGGTCATTGAAGAAGCGCCGGCCCCCGGCATGACGCCCGAGCGGCGCCAGGCCATGGGCGAAGCCGCGGTAGCGGCGGCACGCGCGGTGGGCTATGTGGGCGCCGGCACGGTCGAGTTCATCGTCGAACCCGACGGGCGCTTCTATTTCATGGAAATGAATACCCGCCTGCAGGTCGAACACCCGGTTACCGAGATGATCACCGGCCACGACCTGGTGGAATGGCAACTGCGGGTGGCGGCCGGGCAGCCGCTGCCCGCGGCCCAGCAAGACCTGCGCATCAGCGGCCATGCCATCGAGGCCCGCATTTATGCCGAGAATCCCGACAAGGGCTTCCTGCCCTCGATCGGTACGCTGGCCTACCTGGAACTGCCGCCGCATGCCGCCTTCGCCAACGGCGAAGTGCGTGTGGATGGCGGCGTGCGCATGGGCGATGCCATCACGCCGTACTACGACCCGATGATCGCCAAGCTGATCGTGCACGGCGCCGACCGCGACCAGGCCCGCGCGCGCATGATCCAGGCATTGGCGCACACCCATGCCGTGGGCGTGCAGACCAACGTGGCCTTCCTGACCCGGCTGATGCAAGACGAGGCCTTCGCCGCGGCGGACCTGGACACCGGTTTGATCGAACGCCGGCGCCAGGGCCTGCTGCCGCCGCCCGCCGCCGCCGATACAACGGCCCTGGCATTGGCCACGGCCGCCGTGCTGGTGCGCCAGGGCCAGGCGCAATCCACTGGCCAGACCGCCAGGCCGGCCTCCGACCCCTGGGACGTGCGCGACGGCTGGCGCCTGGGCGGGCGCTACCAGCAGGCCGTGCAGTGGCTCGACGGCGACACGCTGCGCGACGTGGCGCTTGTCCGCCAGGGGCAGTCGTGGACGCTGGCCTGCGACGGCCCGCCTCAGGCCTTTTCATGGCGCGCGCAACCCAGCGCCAACCCCAACCTGGCGTATGGCCTGCGCATTGCGCTGGACGGCCGCGAGAGTTCGGGCACGGTAGTGCTGCACGCCGAGAAGGCTTACGTGTTCCGCGAGGGGCGCACGCAGGTGCTGAGCCTGCATGATGCCCTGGCGCACGCGCAGGACAGCCAAGCCGACCATGCCGGCGGGTTGACCGCGCCCATGCCGGGCAAGATCATTTCCATCGCCGTGCAGGCGGGCGACAGCGTATCCAAGGGCCAGCCGCTGCTGGTCATGGAGGCCATGAAGATGGAGCACAT
>DASPIV010000212.1:0-4329 GCA_035628955.1 Bordetella sp. | reverse complement strand
GCAGCACCTTGGTGCCGCGGCGCAGGGTCAATCCAGAAGCGCGTATCACGGAGGGGTGGGGTCCTGGAACAGTTGCTCGCGGGCAAGCAGCAATATCTGGTCGCTGGCGGCTTCGGTGTCCAGCCATACGGGGTGCAGATGGGGAAAAGCCGCCTCGAAGTGCAGGCGTTCATGGCCGATTTCCAGTACCAGCACGCCCTGCGGCGCCAAGTACCGGGGCGCCGCATCCAGAATGCGCCGCACCAGGTCCATGCCGTCGTCGCCGCCAGCCAGCGCCAGGGCAGGCTCATGGCGGTATTCATCGGGCAGGGTGGCCATCGATGTGCTGTTCACATAAGGTGGATTGCACACGATCACATCGTAGGCACGGTCCGGCAACTGATCGAACAGATCACTGCGGTGCAGTGCCAATTGCTGCTGCAAGCCATGGTCGGCCACATTGCGGCGGGCCACGTCCAGGGCGTCGGCGGAGACGTCCACCGCGTCGACCTGCGCATCGGGAAAGGCCAGTGCAGCCAGTATCGCCAGGCAGCCCGAGCCCGTGCACATGTCCAGTACGGCTTGCACGGATTCAGGCTCGACCCAGGGCGCCAGGCCTTGTTGCAGCAATTCGGCGATGGGCGAACGCGGCACGATGACGCGCGCATCGACATAGAAACGATGGCCGCACAGCCACGCCTCTTGGGTCAGGTAGGCGGCGGGCAGGCGTTCGGCAACGCGCCGGTCCAGCAACTCGAGCACGCGGGCGCGCTCTTGCGGCAGGACCCGGGCATCCAGGAACGGGTCCAGCGTATCCAGCGGCAGGTGCAAGGTGTGCAGTACCAGGTAGACGACTTCGTCCCAGGCATTGTCGCTGCCGTGGCCCAAGGCGACGCCGGATTCGCGCAGGCGCGAAACGCCATAGCGGATCAGGTCGCGCAGCGTCTGTAATTCAGAGCGGGAAGATAGGGGCATAAGTGAGCGGTCAGCGGGGTTGCAGCAGGTTTTCGAGCGTACGCCGGTAAATATTCTTCAGCGGCTCCAGCGAGGCCAGCTCGATGCGCTCGTTGACCTTGTGGATGGTGGCATTGCCCGGGCCGAACTCGATGACTTGCGGACAGATCTTGGCGATGAAGCGGCCATCGGACGTGCCTCCGGTGGTCGAGAGCTGCGCCGCCACGCCGGTCTCGGCGCGAATGGCTTCGACCAGCGCATCGGTCAAGGTGCCGCGCGGGGTCAGGAAGGGCTCGCCGCCCAGTTCCCAGTCCAGGTCGTATTCCAGGCCGTGCTTGTCGAGCAGCGCATGTACACGCTGCTTCAGGGTGTCGGGGGTGCTGGCGGTCGAGTAGCGGAAATTGAACAGCATCACGGCCTCGCCCGGCACCACATTGGTGGCGCCAGTGCCGGCGCGCAGGTTCGACACCTGGAACGTGGTGGGCGGGAAGTACTCGTTGCCCTGGTCCCATTCGGTGCCGGCCAGCTCGGCCAGGGCCGGGGCCAGTTGATGCACCGGATTGCGCGCCAGGTGCGGATAGGCCACGTGGCCCTGAATACCCTTCACGGTCAACTTGCCCGACAGCGAGCCGCGCCGGCCATTCTTGCAGGTATCGCCCAGCACCTCGCTCGATGTGGGTTCACCCACAATGCAGTAATCCAGTTGTATGCCGCGCGCCTTGAGTTCGTTGCAGACAATCACCGTGCCATCGACGGCCGGGCCTTCTTCGTCCGAGGTGAGGAGCAGGGCGATCGAACCGCCGTGGTGCGGGTCGGCCGCCACGAATTCCTCTGCCGCCACCACAAAAGCGGCGATAGAGCTTTTCATGTCGGCCGCGCCACGGCCATACAGGTAGCCGTCGCGCTCGGTAGGCACGAACGGATCGCTGTCCCATTTGTCGCGCGGGCCGGGCGGCACGACGTCAGTGTGGCCGGCAAACACCACCAGCGGGCCGGCGTTGCCTCGCCGGGCCCACAGGTTGGTGACGCCTCCGCGTGCGATGGTCTCGCAGTGGAAGCCGGCCTGCTCCAGGCGCTGCGTCAGCAGCAACTGGCAGTCGACATCGTCGGGCGTGACCGACGGGCGGGCGATCAGTTCGCGCACCAGCGCGAGCACGGCACTGGGGGCAGTCATCAGGCCCTCAGCAGATCATTGATGCTGGTCTTGGCCCGGGTCTGGGCATCGACACGCTTGACGATCACCGCGCAAGCCAGGCTGTGCGTACCGTCTTCGGACGGCAGCGAGCCGGGAACCACCACCGAGCCCGAAGGCACGCGGCCATAAGTGATCTTGCCAGTGGCGCGGTCGTAGATCTTGGTGCTTTGCGACAGGAACACGCCCATGGCCAGCACCGAATTCTCTTCGACCACCACGCCTTCGACGACTTCCGAGCGCGCGCCGATGAAGCAGTTGTCTTCGATGATGGTAGGGTTGGCCTGCAGTGGCTCGAGCACACCGCCGATGCCTACGCCCCCCGACAGGTGCACATTCTTGCCGATCTGCGCGCACGAACCCACCGTGGCCCAGGTGTCGACCATGGTGCCTTCGTCGACATAGGCGCCGATATTCACGTAAGACGGCATCAGCACCACATTGCGGGCGATGAAGGCGCCGCGACGGGCCACCGCCGGCGGTACGACACGATAACCGCCGTGCTGGAAGGCGGCCTCGCCATATTCGGCGAACTTGAGCGGTACCTTGTCGTAGAACTGCATGGGCGCCTGGCCCAGGATGGCGTTGTCCTGCAGCCGGAACGACAGCAGCACGGCCTTCTTGATCCATTGGTGCACGATCCAGCCGGCCTCGGTCTTCTCGGCGACGCGCAGGCGGCCCAGGTCCAGGGCCGCAATGGTTTGTTCGACGGCTTCGCGCACTTCGGCGGTGGCGTCGACAGGCGACAGGTTGCCCCGGTTTTCCCAGGCGTTTTCGATGGTGGTCTGCAGGTCGAGAGTCATAACGGCTCAGTTATCAAAGAGGGTTGATCAAAGCGAGGTGCGTGCAAATTGGGCAATCCGGCCGGCTGCCTCGACGCATTGCGCCAGCGGCGCTACCAGCGCGATGCGGATCCGGCCTTGGCCAGGGTTGGCTCCTTGCGCATCACGCGCCAGGTAGCTGCCGGGCAGGACGGTGACGCCGGTACGGGCGTACAGGTCACGGGCAAAGGCCGTGTCCGAACCGGACACGGCCGCCCACAGGTAGAACGACGCCTGTGGGTAGTCGACATCGAGCACAGGTTGCAGCAGCGGCACGACCGCTGCGAACTTGGCGCGGTACTGGGCGCGATTTTCGCGCACGTGATCTTCATCGTTCCAGGCGGCGACGCTGGCCGCCGACACGATGGGGCTCATGGCGCTTCCATGATACGTACGGTACAGCAAGAAGCGCGCCATCAGGTTGGCATCGCCCGCCACGAAGCCCGAGCGCAACCCGGGCACATTCGAGCGCTTGGACAGGCTCGAGAACACCACCAGGTTCCTGTAGTCGTCGCGTCCAAGGCGGCGGGCAGCCTGCAGCGCGCCCAGCGGCGCATCGCCTTCATCGAAATAGATTTCGGAATAACACTCGTCGGAGGCGATGGCAAAACCATGCCGATCCGACAGGTCGAACAGGACGCGCCAATCGTCCAGGGGCATCACATTGCCGGCCGGGTTGCCCGGCGTGCATACAAACACCAGCCGGGTGCGCTGCCAGGTTTCGGCGGGAATGCTGTGCCAGTCGCAGCCAAAGTTGCGCGCCGGATCGGCGTTGACGTAGTAGGGCTGGGCGCCGGCCAGCAGCGCCGCGCCCTCGTAGATCTGATAGAACGGATTGGGGCACACCACCAGCGGCCGGTCGGCGGCATCGATGACGGTCTGGGCAAAGGCGAACAACGCCTCGCGCGAACCCAGCACGGGCAGTACCTGGGTATCGACGTCGGGGGCCGGGATACTGTAGCGCCGCGCCAGCCACTGCGAGATGGCCGTGCGCAGCGCCGGTTCGCCTTTGGTGGCGGGATACGCCGACAGGCCCGCAAGGTTGGCGCACAGTGCCTGTCCGACGCAGGGCGGAGCCTCGTGCTTGGGCTCGCCGATCGACAAATCGATCGGCGTCAGGCCAGCCGGTGCGGGGCCGGCTGATTCAAGCAGTGCCCGCAGTTTCGTGAAGGGATAGGGGTGCAGGGCTTCAAGGCGCGAGTTCATGGCGCAAGATTTTAGCAAGCAAGCTACAATACTGGGCTTGGCTTTGCGAAGGTGGCGAAATTGGTAGACGCACCAGGTTTAGGTCCTGACGCCAGCGATGGTGTGGGGGTTCGAGTCCCCCCCCGCGCACCACATTCAAACGAGAGAGATCACCATGGCCGTGACTGTTGAAACCCT
>DASPIV010000211.1:0-3941 GCA_035628955.1 Bordetella sp. | reverse complement strand
GCCTTGAAGGCCGGGCTGGCGCAGGGCAATGCGAAGGCACGCGCCTCCGAGGTGGTGGTCTACCCCGAGGCCGGGCACGGTTTCCTGGCGGATTACCGCCCCATGTATTGCGAAGCCGAGGCGCGGGACGGCTGGCGGCGCATGCTGGCCTGGTTCCAGCGCTACCTGGGCTGATCGGCCGGACGTGGCAGCGGCCCGCCCATGCCAAGGCGGCCGCCGTTGCCATGCCGCCTCAGCCCCCACGTCGTGGCCAGCAGCAGGATCGTGGTGGCTGACAGCACCACCATGAATGCATGGTCGAACGCGGCGCGTGCCAGGCTCGCCAGCAGAGCCGCTGTGTCCGGGCTGGATGTGTCCACCCCGGGCGGCCGGCGCGCCCGCCTGGCGTTCCTGGCTACCGAAGGCGCTTTCATGCTGCGTTTCTTCGGCTTCATGGATATCGGCCAAGCCGAATGGGATGCCATCTTCGACGACATGCAAACCTTGCTGTAGCCCAGAGGGCAGGGCGGAGTCTTGGGGCTACTGCACCGAGGCGCCTGAATCCTTCACCGCCCGGTTCCAGCGCGCCAGCTCGCTGTCGATCAGGTCGCCGAAAGCCTGCGGCGTGCTGCCCACCGGTGCATAGCCGTAGCCGATCAACTGCTGTTTCAGCGCCGGATCGCGCAGCGATTCGGCAATGGCCTGGCTCAGCTTATCCACTACCGCGTGGGGCGTGCCCGCCGGCGCCAGGATGCCGTACCAGCCGTTCACCACGAAGCCGGGCACACCCGATTCCTGAACGGTCGGAACGTCCGGCAGCAGCGGCGAACGCGTGTCGCCGGTTACGGCCAAGGCTTTCAGCTTGCCCGCCCATACCTGTGGCAACGAAGTGGAAATGCTGTCGAACATCAGCGAGACTTCGCCAGCCAGCAGGGCCACCACGGCCGGGCCGCTACCTTTGTAAGGAACGTGCAGCATGTCGATACCGGTGGCTGTCTTGAACATCTCGGCCGACAGGTGGCTGGTGTTGCCCGGGCCAGCTGAAGCGAACGTGAGCTTGCCCGGGTTCGTACGGGCATAGGTGATCAGGTCGGGAATGTTGTCGGCCGGGGTCGACAAGGGAGCGGCCACCAGCATCGGCAGCGTTGCCGCCAGCGACACTGGCGCGAAATCCTTGCGGGTGTCATAGGGCAGCGATTTGTACAGACTGGGATTGATGGCGTGTGCCGCCAGCACCATCAGCACGGTGTAGCCGTCGGGCTTGGCGCGCGCCAGTTGCGCGGTCGCGATCGAGCCGCCCGCGCCGGGTTTGTATTCCAGCACCACGGGTTGGCCCAGGCGTTCCTGCAGGGCGGCTGACAGCGGCCGGCCCAGCATGTCGGCGCTACCGCCGGGCGGATAGGGAATCAGCAGGGTGATGGGGCGTTCGGGGTAGACGGATGCGGCCGCCGTTGCGGTGCCGGCCAGCAACCCGGCGCAGCCCGCCAACACCGCGATCCAGCGGAACAAGTTTTTCTGCATGGTGCCACTCCTGTAGATAAGGCAGCGCGGCATCCGGCCGGCCCGCCTTTGGGGACTGCCTGCGTGTATGGTCCGCCTATTTCTGCGCCAGCCCGGCGGCATGCACCGTATCGTGCCAGCGGCTGCGTTCCTGCTCAATGAAGGCACCGAACTGGGCGGGTGTATTGCCGCCGGCCTGGCCGCCCATGGCACGGAAGCGCTGCTGCACTTCGGGCATGGCCAGCACCTCGCGGGCGGCCATCGCCAGGCGGTCGATCACCGGGGCGGGCGTGCCGGCAGGCGCCATCAGTCCGAACCAGGCGGTGACCACCATGTCGTCGATACCGGCTTCCCGCATGGTGGGCACCTCGGGCAACTCCGGTACGCGTTCGGCGCTGGTGACTGCCAGGGCGCGCAACTTGCCGGCCCGGATATGCGGCATCGAACTGGGCAGGTTGTCGATCATGAAAGTGAACTGGCCGGCCAGCAGGGCGGCCACCGCGGGCCCCGCCCCTTTGTAGGGCACGTGCGTGGCCTGCACGCCGGCGCGCTGCTTGAAGAGCTCGCCCGACAGGTGCGGCGACTGTCCCGTACCCGACGAGCCGAACGAATCATTGCCGGTATCCTTGCGCAGCATGCCGATCAGTTCGCCGGCGCTATGCGCGGACGATTGCGCGTTCACGACCAGTACATTGGGCACCGAGATCACCAGCGTGATGGGTGCGAAATCCGAAGCTTTGTAGGGCAGGTCGGGATACATGCTGTAGTTGATGGCATTGGGCCCGATATTGCCCATGATCAGCGTGTAGCCATCAGGGGCGGCCCGCACCAGTTGCTGCGAGCCGATGATACCGGCTGCGCCGGCCCGGTTCTCGACCACCACCGATTGCCCCAGCTGGCTCGACAGTTTGTCGGCAATGATGCGCGTGGCAATATCGGTGGTGCCGCCCGGCGCGGCCGGCACGATGATAGTGACCGGACGCTCGGGCCAGCCGGCCAGGGCCGGTGCCGACACGCACAGCAGCATACCGGCCGCGAATGCGGCGCAGCGTATCGATGGCATGGTTGTCTCCTGCCGGTGAAAGATGGCCGCCTCCGCAGAAGAACCGCGTAAGCACTGCGTCGGCTTCGTTATGCACCCAGTGTGCCGGCTGGTCGGCACGATCGCCTATCTTTCATTCCCTAAGCCGGCCTTCCGGCTGCCTGAAGTGCGTCTCCGCGCGGCTCAGCCACCCGATTCGCGCAATCGGCTCGGCAGCAGTTCGCCATGGCGCGCCAGCAGCGGATAAGCCGAGGCGCCCACCAGGTGCGAATTGATACCCTTCATGTCGCGCAGTATGTCCAGGTACAGTGCGCCCACTTCGGCTGCGTCGACTTCGCCGGCCTTGATCTTGTGCAAATGCGCTTCGGCCTCATGCGTTTCCAGTTCCCGGAAGCGCGCTTTCTCGCCCGCTAGTTCGCGCGCCTGGCGCACGTCGTCATTGACGAACAATGCGGCTGCTTCGCGCTGGTTGGAGATCAGGCGCGCCAGCGTTTCATCCAGGCGCTGGCGCTGCTCGGGGGAAAACGTCCACCCCTGCTTGCGCAGGCGTCCCACGTGATTCAACAAACCGTGATGGGCGATGTCGGCCGCATGGCCGATGTTGCTGGCAAACGCCAGGATATCGTCCAGCCGGCGCACGTCGGCGCCAGTCATGTTCTCGCGATCGAGCAAGGCCAGGTAAGTGGTGATGGCATTCTCGATCTTGTCCAGCGCGTTGTCGAGCTGCCGGGCCTGCACCAGGCGATGGCGATTGTCGCGCTTGAACCCGGCGCGCGCATACAGCAACAACGTCTGCAGCATGTCGGCCATGCGCAGGGCCTCGCGCGCGGCATTGCCCAGCGCCACGGCCGGAACATCGTGAGCCGATTCATCCAGGTATTGCGGGCGGGCCGGATCGTTGGGGTCGGTGCGCTTGGGCAGCCAGCGCGTCAGCAGGGCGGCGTAGGGACTCAGCAGCGGCAGGAACACCAGCGCAATGGCGGCATTGAACACGGTGTGGAAATTGGCGACAGTGCGGGCGCTGTCGGCGCCCAGCAAGCTCATCCAGCCAGGCAGCCAGGGCAGCAGCACCAGCCCGGCCAGCACGCCGGCCACGCGTGTCAGCAGATTGCCCAGGGGCAGGCGGCGTGCCGCTGGATCGTTACCGCTGACGCCTTCTATCATGGGGTTCACCGCGGTACCCAGATTGGCGCCCAATACCAATGCAAAAGCCAGTTCCGGGGTCACCATATGGTGGGCAGCAAGCGACATTACCAGTACCACGATCGCCACGCTGGAGTGGGCCGCCCAGGTCAATGCCCCGGCCAACAGCACGGCCGCCACGGGTTGGGTGGACAGGGCATTGAGCACCAGGCCCAGCAACGGGGCATCCTGCAGCGGCGCGAACAGGTCTACCAGTTGGTGCAGCGACAGCAGCAGC
>DASPIV010000210.1:0-2965 GCA_035628955.1 Bordetella sp. | reverse complement strand
GCCGGCACGCCGCCCGAAGCCATGCGGGTACTGACCGAGGCCGTACGCAAGGCGGTGCAGAATCCCGAGGTCATTGCCACGCTGGAAAACACCGGCATCGTCGCCAAATTCACCGCCCCCGACGCGTTCGGCACCATCATCAGCCAGGAATTCGCGTTGTGGCCGGGGCTGGCCAGCAAGCTGCTGCAGCCTTCCCACTAAGCCCGCCGACAACCTTGCATCCGGATTCACCGATGGCCTCTTTCAACGGGTCCGACTGGACTTTTCCCTATACGTCGCAGCGCATGCCGGTGCTGGCCGAGAATATTGCCTGCACCGAGCAGCCCCTGGCGACCCAGGCTGCCCTGCGCGCGCTGGCCGCGGGCGGCAACGCGGTAGATGCCGCGATCGCCGCGGGCATCACGCTGACCGTCGTCGCCCCGTGCATGAACGGCATCGGCGGCGATGTGTTCGCCATCGTCTGGGACGGCAAGCAATTGCATGGCCTGAACGCCTCGGGACGCGCGCCGCAAGCCTGGACGCCCGAGTATTTTTCCAAGTACCAGGCCATGCCGGCCCGTGGGTGGGACTCGGTCACTGTGCCAGGCGCCGTGTCCGGCTGGGTGGCACTGTCCCGGCGCTTCGGCAAGCTGCCCTTCGCCGACCTGTTCGAGGCGGCCATCCGCTACGCCCGCGACGGCTACATCGTCACGCCCATCGTCAGCCGGCAATGGGAAACCCAGATCGCCGACATCAAGCACGTCCCCGGATTCGTACAGGCCTTCGCACCCGGCGGCCATGCTCCGGTGCCTGGGCAGCGCTTCGTCTGCCCGGGTCAGGCAGCCACCCTGGAAGACATCGCGCGCACCGAAGGCGCATCGTTCTACCGCGGCGCGCTGGCCGAACGCATCGCGGCCTATGCCAGCGCCACCGGCGGCGCCTTGACGAAAGCCGATCTCGAAGCGCACCAAGCCGACTGGGTGGAACCGATATCGATGTCCTACCAGGACATCGCGTTGCATGAAATCGGGCCCAACGGACAGGGCATAGGCGCGCTGATGGCGCTGGGCATGCTGGATGCCTGCGACGCCCATCGTTTGCCGCTGGACTCCACCGAGTACTTCCATGCGCAGATCGAGGCCATGAAACTGGCGCTGGCCGACATGCAGCGCTACGTGGCCGACAGCCAGCACATGCGGGAAGTCGATGCCGGCGCCCTGCTCGACCCGGCCTACCTGGCAGCCCGCGCGCGCGCTATCGATCCGGCCCAGGCCCGCTATCCCGGCCCCGGCCTGCCCCTGAAGGGCGGCACTACCTACCTGACCACGGCCGATGCCGGCGGCATGATGGTGTCGTTCATCCAATCCAATTTCAAGGGCTTCGGTTCCGGACTGGTGGTACCCGATACCGGCATCGCGCTGCACAACCGGGGCTGGGGCTTCAACCTGGTGCCGGGCCATCCCAACCAGGTGGGCCCGCGCAAGCGCCCGTTCCACACCATCATTCCGGGCTTCCTGATGCGCGGCGGCAAGCCCCTGATGAGCTTTGGCGTCATGGGTGGTTCGCTGCAGGCCCAGGGGCATATGCAGGTCGCGTCGCGCATCGCCCACGGACAAAACCCGCAGGCCGTCATCGACGCGCCGCGCTGGCGCATTCTTGAAGACAATGTCACGGTGCTGGTCGAGTGGAACTTTCCCGATGCCGCGGTGGCCGGACTGCGCCAGAAGGGCCACCAGGTCGAGGTGGCGCCGCGCTTTTCGGATGAATTCGGCGGCGCGCAAGCCATTGCCAGGCTGGCCGACGGCTATGTGGGCGCATCCGACCACCGCAAAGACGGCCACGCGGGCGGCTGGTGACCAGGCCGTGCGGCGGCTAGCCGGCCTTGCCGCGCTCTTCGTGGGCCTCTTGCAACAAGGCTTCGGCCTGCTGGATCAGGGTCTGCATGGCCTTCTCGAAGGTCTGCAGTTCGCGGGGGCTCAGGCAACTGGCCAGGCGCTCTTGCCGCGCCAGGCTCAGCGGCATGCCCTGCCTGTATTTCGCGCGGCCGGCTGCCGTCATGCCCACCAGGATGCGGCGTCCGTCGGTGGGGCTGGAGGTGGTCGCCACCAGCTTCTTGTCGAGCAATTCGGACACCGCGCGGCTGACCTGGCTTTTGTCGTAGCGGCAGAAATCGGCGATATCCTGCACGGATTGCGGGCCCGCATTGGCCACGCACAGCAAGACACGCCATTGCCGTACCGACAGGCCCAGATGCGTATCCAGAATGACCTCGATGCCGCGATTCAGCAATTGGCTCAGGGTGAGCACGCGGTACGCCAGCAGGCTGGTCGGGTCGACGCCGGAGGTTGGTTTCTTCGTGCGGGATTGCGCCATGGCGGTTTCAACGGTTTCGACGCGTCGATGATACAGGCAATCGACGGCGCATCCATGCACCGAAGTGCCCGGAAAACAGGAAGGATTCCATGCCCGATATGCACATTCACGACTATCTGATTATCGGGGCCGGTATCGCCGGCACCTCGCTGGCGTATCGGCTGCGCGGCCGAGGCTCGGTGCTGGTGGCCGACATGGAAAGCCAGGCCGGCTACCACGCAACGGGCCGCTCGGCGGCCATGTTCATGGAAACCTACGGCACGCCCACGATCCAGGCCCTGACGCGGGCCAGCCGGGATTTCTACGAACACCCACCGGCGGGGTTCTGCGAGCACCCCCTGCTGGCCGGACGCGGCGTGCTGTACATCGCCCGCGAGGGCCAGCAGCACCTGCTGGGGCAGACACACGACGCGCTCTCGGCGGCGGGCGCGCGCATAGGCAAGCTGTCGGCTGCCGAAGTGGTGACCCAAGTGCCATGCATCAAGGCCGAAGGCCTGCTGGGCGCCATCGCCGAGCCCGAGGCGATGGATGTCGATGCCAATGCGGTGCTGCAGGGGTTCTTGAAGGGCGCCCGCGCTGGCGGCGTGCAATTCCTGTTCAACGCCGGGGTGGT
>DASPIV010000209.1:0-4509 GCA_035628955.1 Bordetella sp. | reverse complement strand
CCCTGGAAGCGCAGGCTATCAAGCACGGCTGCGTCTTTCATGGCGGCCTGCAGGGCGGTGTTCAGCTTGTCCAGGATAGGCGCCGGGGTGCCCTTCGGCGCCAGCAATACCTGCCAGGTGCCGGCGTCGTACCCTTGAAGGCCAGCCACACTTTCTGACAGCGCCGGCACATCGGGCAGGGCGGCCGAACGCTCGCGCGAGGTAACCGCCAGGGCCTGGACTTGGCCGCTTTTGATGAATGGCATGGCGCTGTTGAACGATCCCGAATACATGAAGCTGGTGTTGCCACCGGCAAGATCGGTCAGTGCCGGGCCGTTGCCCTTATAGGGCACGTGCTGGAACTCCAGGCCGAGCTTGGCGGCGATGTCCATGGCCACCAGATGATCGATCGAGCCATTGCCCGACGAGCCCATGAAATACTTGCCGGGCTGGGCTTTTACCTGCCGATAGAAATCCTGGGCATCGGCGGCCGACATATTCTTGGCGGTCAGCAGGATCAGCGGCACGGCCACCGAGCATCCCGCCGCCACGAAAGCGGTCTTGGGGTTCAGGTCCTGGCGGTCGAACAGGGCGGGCGCGGTCGTGATCGACGATGTGCCGTACATGAGCGTATAGCCGTCGGGCTTGGCGCGCAGCAGTTCCTGGGCACCGATGTTGCCGCCGGCACCCGGCCGGTTTTCGATGACGATGGGTACCTTCAGTTCTTCGGACACCTTCTTGAACAGTACCCGGCCGATGGCGTCGGTGGGGCCGCCCGGCGCGAAGCCGATGATGAGCGTGATGGCCTTGTCCGGATACGCGTCGGCGGCCTGCGCATGGGGCATGCCGGCAAGCAGCCCGGCCAGGGCGATGGTGATTGTCGTTGTCTTGATCATGGTGGGGTCTCCTCCTGGGGGCGCTGCAATCAATGGGGATGCCAGGCCGCCGGGTGAGCGCCGTTGGGGGCCGGGGGCAAGTCCCAGCGGGCCGGGGTGCGCGAGAATTGCGCCACCGGCGGCAGTTGTTCCAGCGGGCCATAGGCCGACTGGCGGGTTTCCAGCCTGGGCGTCAGCTCCTGCACGAAATGGCGCCGCGCACGTTGCGGATCGGCGTCGAAGCCGGAAACGAGCCCCAGGTCTTGCACCCACATCGAGGTGCGCGCCAGCGATACCTTGACGTGATAGCTGCCGCCTTCCGTGGCACGCCGGATCAGCGCCAGCATGGCGCCGGCCGCGCCCAGGTAGCCGGTCAAATAGTCGTTGAGCAGATAGGTGGGCACCACGCGCGGCCGGCCCGTGCCGCCTTCGCGCACCGCGATGCCGCTGACGGTCTGGCCCAGTTGCTCGAATCCGCCGCGCGCGGCCCAGGGGCCTTCGTCGCCATAAGCGGTGACCGATACATACACCACGCCCGGCCGGATCGCCGCGGCTTCTTGCGGCCCGAAGCCGCGCCGGGCCAGGCTGCCGGGCCGCCACGATTGCACCACCACGTCGGCGCCGGCGATCAGTTCGCGAGCCTGCTGGCAATCGACGGCGCGATCCAGGTCCAGGAATGCAGAACGCTTGCCGATATTGGTGTCGACAGTCTGGCGAAACGGATCCTGCTGCGTGGGCGAGGTCACGCGCAGTACGTCGGCGCCATGCTCGGCCAGCGTGCGGGCCACGACGGGGCCGGCAATCACGTGGCCCAGGTCCAGCACGCGCAGGCGATCCAGCGGGCGATGCCCGGCCAGGGCCGGCTCGGGTTCGCTGTCGTCGATCTTGCGGATGTCGATGGCCGGCAGCCCGGCCAGGAGGCGGCCTTGCGGATGTGCCAGCCATTCTTCTTGGGTACGTGCAAACGCACCCGGCAGTTTGTGCGCGGCGAAGGCCTCTTCGAGTTCCAGGCTGTTCCAGCTGCCGATGGCAGCGCCCAGCGCGGCGGCGTTGTTGGGGCATTGCAGCAGGTCGAGCACGCCGTCACGCAAGTGCGGGTACGAACCGATGGGAAAGAACCAGCGGCCGTCGGCCGTTTGATAGAAATCGGCCTTCAGTTCCGTCAGCAGCGACAGGGCGGGCAGGACGTAGCCGCCTTGTTTCTGGAAATGGCCCGGGTTCAGCGAACTGGCCGCCTGCATCCAGTCGATGGCGACATGCTGGCGCTGGCCGGTGGCCAGGTGCCCCCAGCGTTCGGTGGCCAGGGCATATGCACCGACGGCACTGGCGGCCGCCAAGGTGAGTGGGTGGGGCGAATCGAATGGCGGCGCGGCGCCATGAAAGCACAGGCGCTGGCTGGTGGGTTCATGCCAGGGCGACTGCGCGCCAAGCAAGGCGGCAATCGCCTGGTGGGCCTGTTCGGCCAAAGAAGATGCGTAAGCCATGCGGGTTCCAGAGCGGCGGTGATGAAAAAGTCTAGTCCCGGCAAAAACTCACGTCCAACATATAATTTGACGCTCTGTAAGACAAAAAACATCTTATGCTCAACAGCCGCCTGCTCCGGCAATTCATCGCGGTTGCCGAAGAACTGCACTACGGCCGCGCCGCGGCCCGGGTGGGCATCGCGCAGTCGCCGCTCAGCCAGGCCATCCAGAAGCTCGAAGCGCACGTGGGCACGCCGCTGTTCTTGCGCAACAAGCGCACGGTATCGCTAACCCCGGCGGGCAAGATCTTTCTGGAAGAAGCCCATCAGTGGCTGAAGTACGAGCGCGTGGCTATCGAACGCACTCAGCACGCCTGCAATGGCGAAACCGGCCAACTGTCGCTGGGTTTCATCGGCAGCGCGGGCTACGGTTTCATGCCCGAACTCATCAGCCATTTCCGGCGCCAGTACCCGCAAGTGCGGCTGCGCGTGGTCGAAATGACCACCAAAGACCAGCTTGAACAACTGAAGGGCCGTGGCCTGGACCTGGGCCTGCTGCGCACGCCCTTGCCGCAAGAAGCCGCGTTGATCGAAACCCGCCTGTACAAGCACGACCGGCTGATGGTGGCGCTGCCCAGGACGCACTCCCTGGCCGGGCAGCGCAGGATTGCGCTCAGGCAATTGGCGGGCGAGTCGTTCGTGGCCTTTTCGCGCGAGAAGGTGCCGGCCGCCCACGCGCAATTGATTTCGGCCTGCAATGAAGCCGGTTTCTATCCGGACATCGAGCAAGAATGTTCGCAAGTGGGCGGCGTCATCTGCCTGGTGGCCGCGGGCTTGTCGGTGGCGCTGGTGCCCAGCAACCTGGCTTCGCTGATGCATCCCAAGGTGCAATACCTACCGCTGGCCGATCGCAGCCGGTTCCTTACCCAGGAGATTTCGGTAGCGTGGCGCAAGGGCGACGACAATCCCGCGCTGGCATCGTTCCTGAAGGTAGCCCGGGCGCAGGCGGGATAGCGCGTGGCGCAACGTCGATAGCTGGATTGCGCATCAGAAGAATTCGTCGAGCAGTCGGTAGAACGCCACGCGTGCGGGATCGATGGCGCCGGCATAGGCATCGAAAAATGCCGGCACCCAGTCGGCGCCCAGGTTGTACCGGACACTCCAGGCCGCCAGGGCCAGGTCTTGGTGACGGTCGGCCACGCCCAACCGGCCGCAGTCGACGAAGCCGGAAAACCGGCCGTCGGCGGCCAGCAAGTTGGGCAGGCATGCATCGCCGTGCGTGACGACCAGGTCTTCGTGCGCCGGCCGTTGCTGTTGCAGGGCCGCGAATACCTGCGCTGGCGTTTGATTCATGCGTTCATCGTCGAAGTCTTCGGCGTCGACCAGGCCTGCCTGCATGCGTAGCCGCGCATACTCGATGCGTACCGCGGCGCGATGATCAAATGGGCAAGTGGCGGCATCCAGGCCATGCAGGGTGCGCAGCGCAGTGGCCGCAATAGCGACGATGCGTCCGGCAGGCAGCCCGGGCGATGAAGCCAGGTCATGGCCTGGCAGGGCAGTCATCAGCAGCCAATGACGGTCATGTGTGCTGGCCAGGTCCAGCACTTGAGGGCAAGGCTGCCCCCGCGCTGCCAGCCAACGCAAACGCCGGGCTTCATCCGGCAGTTCGCCCAGGGCGCCACGTACAAGTTCAGTTTTGGCGAACAAGCGGGGCTGGCCAGACGCCGTCAGGCAAAATACAGAAGCGTTGGATCGGCCGATGTTCTGTGCCGCCCAGCTATAGCCGGCCAATTTCGCTTGCCACGCAGCGGGCAGTTCGCCCGGCAGGCCATCTGGCAACTGCGCCGTCATGGCGCTGTCGGCGGCAGCGCCAGCTCTTCCCAACCGCGCCGTGCGGTGTCGCGCAATACGGCAACCACATGCTGGCAGGCGTGGTCGACGGCGGTTTCGATGGGCATGCCCGCCAGCAGGTGGCCGGTCAGGCGCGCGGCGAACAGGTCGCCGGCGCCTTTGGCGGCGCAAGGCACCACCGCGTGGCTATACACACGCCGCTGCGTACGCGTGACCAATGCCAGGTGCATCTGGCCAGGGGGCCAACTGTGCGGCGCCGCGCTGGTGACCACGACCCAATCGGTGTCGTGGCCCAGCAGCCGCGCGGCGGCGGCCTGGGTTTCGTCCAGCGTGGCCAGCGTA
>DASPIV010000208.1:0-11021 GCA_035628955.1 Bordetella sp. | reverse complement strand
GGCCGTAATGGCGGCTCGGTATCGCCGGCATACTCGGCCGGGGCCGACCTGATCCGGCGCCGTGTCGGCCAGGCAGGCTACGAAGACCTGTACCGCCTGTCGATCGAAGGCGTGGACATCATCCGCGAGAACATCCGCGCGCTGGACATCGTCGACGCCCGGGAGGTCGATGGCCGCCTGCGCGTGCTGCGCTACGATAATGCCGACGAACTGCGCCGCTATTGCGACGAGCAGCGCCGTTTCGGCCGCCGGGTGCGCCTGCTCGAACGCAGTGAAGTGCGCGAATTGCTGCGCTCGGATGCCTATTTCCAGGGCATATACGACCCGGACTCGTTCCACTTCCACCCGCTCAATTACGCCCGCGCGCTGGCGCGCGAGTGTATCCGGCTGGGCGTGCGCATCCATGAAGACACGCCGGTGCGCTCTGCCAGCCTGGGCGGCCCGGCCAAGCGCCTGGCAACATTCGGCGGCTCGGTCGAAGCGCAAACCGTGCTGTTTGCCACGGGCGGCTATACCGATACCCTGGTGCCCGCCCTGCGCCGCGCCATGCTGCCCATCGCCACCTACATCATGCTGACCGAACCCCTGGGCGAGCGCGTGCGCGAGGCTATCCGCACGGATGCCGCCATTGGCGACACGCGCCGCGCGGGCAATTATTACCGCGTGGTCGAAGGCGGCCGCATCAGTTGGGGCAGCCACATTACGACGCGCATCGACGATCCTCCCGACCTGGCCGAATCGCTGCGAGCCGAACTGCTGTCGGTATATCCGCAATTGGCCGGCGTGAAAGTCGAAGTGGCCTGGTCGGGACGCATGGCCTATGCCCGCCACCTGATGCCGCAGATCGGCTGCCTGCAACCCGGCGTCTGGTATTGCACCGCATTTGGCGGCCATGGCATGAACACCACCGCCATCGGCGGCCGGGTGGTGGCCGAAGGCATATGCGGCGACAGCCAGCGCTACCGGCAGTTCGCCCCCTTCGGGCTGGACTGGAACGGCGGGCCGCTGGGTACCGCCGCCGTGCAGCTGACTTACTGGTCTTATCAGATGCGCGACCGGCTGCGCGAGCGCCGGTCGCGCGGCTAAGGACACCGTCATGTCCAGCACCAGGCAAAGCGCTCTGGCGCAACGCTTGCGCGACTTGCGCAAGGCGCGCGACTGGACCCTGAAGCAAGCCGCGCTGGCCACCGGCGTGGCGGCATCGACCCTGTCCAAGATCGAGAATGGCTTGCTCTCGCCCACTTACGACAACCTGCTGAAAATTGCCGCCGGGCTCGAACTGGACGTGGCCGAGCTGTTCATGCCCCCGCAAGACCACATGGGCACCGGCCGCCAATCCATCAACCAACTGGGGGAAGGGCGTTCGTACGAAACCCCGTATTACGATCACCGGCTGCTGTGCACTGCGCTGTCGCACAAGCGCATGATGCCGTTCTATACCCGGGTCAAGGCGCGTTCGTTCGGCGAATTCCACGACTGGAGCCGCCACCGGGGCGAAGAGTTCGTCTACGTGCTCAGTGGCGAGATCGAGCTGCACACTGAGTTCTACCAGCCTACCCGCCTGTCGGCCGGCGAGAGTTTCTATATAGACAGCCGCATGGGCCACCGGGTAATCAGCCTGAGCCCGGAAGACGCCATGGTGCTGTGGGTGTCCACGGCGGCCGAACTGGATGGGCAGTAAACCTTGCGGGATACTCGGGCACGGTACAATTATTTTTTTCCGATGTCGCGGTAGCTCAATTGGATAGAGCAGCGGCCTTCTAAGCCGCAGGTTACGGGTTCGATTCCTGTCCGCGACGCATGTTTTCTTATACAGGCCATTGAAATAAAAGAATTTCAATGGCCTTTTGGATGCCCCGGTCCAAAATCGGTCCGCTGCTCATGGCTCGTATGTCTATTGAGCTTTGCCTGTCACCAAGGGGCACTCGCTCTTGGACAGCGGACGATAAGCCTCGTCACCTGGGATCGTGTCCAGGATCTTCAGCAGATCCCAGTCTCCCTTGGATTCGGCGGGTGTCTTGGCTTGCGCGAGGTACATGTCGTAGACCATGCGACCATCGGCGCGGATCCGGCCATTCTTGGCATAGAAGTCGTTGATGGGCGTCTTTTTCATCATGGCCGCCACGGCGTCAGGGTCATCCGATCCCACGGCTTGCACGGCCTTCAGGTAATGCAGTGTGGCAGAGTACGCGCCAGCCTGTACCATCGACGGCATGGACTTCTGCCGCTCGAAATAGCGTTGCGACCATTTGCGCGTCTCATCGTTGCGGTTCCAGTAGAAGCCGGTGGTGAATTGCAGCCCTTGCGCCGCCTGCAACCCCATGCCTTTGATGTCATGCAGGAATACCAATAGCGTGGCCAGCGCCTGCCCGCTTTGGGTGATGCCAAACTCAGAGGCTTGCCGCACGGCATTCTGCGTATCGGTGCCCGCATTGGCCAAGCCAATGACTTTGGCGCGGGAAGCCTGCGCCTGCAGCAGGTAAGAGGAAAAGTCCGGGCTGGAAAGCGGTGCACGTATCTGGCCCAGGACCTTGCCGCCGTTTTCTTCGATTACGGCCCTGGTGTCGCGTTCCAGGGAATGGCCGAACGCATAGTCAGCGGTAATGAAAAACCATGTGTCTCCACCGGCACGCGTTACTGCCCGGCCCGTGCCGTGCGCCAGCGCGTACGTGTCGTATACATAGTGCACACCATATGGCGAGCATGATTTTCCCGTCAGGTTGGAAGAGGCAGAGCCAGCAAAAATGGTGATTTTTTTCTTTTCCTGTCCCAACGCCTGTAATGCCAGCGCCGAAGCCGAGTCGGTAGATTCGATGATGGCGCTGACGTTTTCACGGTCATACCATTCGCGTGCCCTCGTGGCGGTGATGTCGACCTTGTTCTGGTAATCCGCCGACAGGATTTCTATCGGCCGGCCCAGTACTTTGCCGCCGAAATCCTCTACGGCCATCTTCACCGCAGTCACCATCCCCGGCCCGCCATGAGCAGAATAGACGCCGGTCATGTCCACAATGGCCCCCAGGCGGAATGGCTGCTTGTCCTGGGAATGGGCTGTTACTGCGATCAGCAGGCCGCCCGTCAGTGCTACCAGGCGTGAGACTCCCTTCTTCATGGTGTTTCCTCCTTATCGTGGCGTTGTTCTTTGGCCGTCCCGCGTTGGGCGGCGCTTGCAGTGCCGCGGCGTTGTCGACGTCCGGAACATCAAGCAACTTTCATGCCAATTTATGAACAGGAGGAAATTGCCGGGGCCAGGCTGGCCTGAAGGCGTTCTTCAGGCCGCCCAGTGTCTTCGGCGCAGACACTTTGCTTGGCGCGCAGCCATAACGGACACAGACTGCCTACGCCGTAGAGGCATCCAACTCGGCAAGCCGCTTGTACAGATGCGAGCGCGAGATGCCCAAGTACTCTGCTGCCTTCTTTTTGTTTCCCTCGAACCGCAGCAGCGCCTCCCGGATCATGCCAAGTTCGATGCGAGACTTGGCCTGGTGCACGTTGGGCAGTTCTCTTGATGAAAAACTGCGTTCCGGCGCGCTTATCTCGCGCAGCGTGTCATTCATTTCTTCGATGCTGGGTCCGGCATTCACTTCAAGGGGAACTTCGCAGTCTTCGCAAGAGATCTCGTTGTGTTCCGAAAAAATGGCGGCCCGCTCGATGGTGTGTTGCAACTGGCGTACATTGCCCGGCCAGGGCAGTGACTGCAGGTAAGCGATGACGCCCGGCCCGAAACGCTTGCCCTGCACGTTGTGGCGCAGCATGAACCGATCCAGGAATGTTTCGGCCAGTAGTGGCACATCTTCCAGCCTTTCACGCAAAGGCGGAACCCGGATCGTGACGGCGCTGATGCGGTAGAAAAGATCCAGCCGAAAGTCACCGACGGCCAGCATGCGCTGGAAGTCGCGGTTGCTGGCCGAAATCAGGCGGAAATCCGACCGGCGTTGCGTGCCGCTGCCTACGCGTTGAAAGGTGCCATCCTGTAGCGTACGCAGGACCTTGACCTGTATGTCCAGCGGCATGTCGCCGATTTCATCCAGGAAAAGCGTAGTCTGGTCCGCCTGTTCGAATTTGCCTGTCCGGCCACGCTTTTCTGCCCCCGTGAAGGCGCCACCCTCGTAGCCGAACAGCTCGGCTTCCACCAGGTTGCCGGGAATGGCCGCGGCGTTGACGAGCACCATGTCCTTGTTTTCCCGGGGGCTGAGCTGATGGATGGCATGGGCCACCAGGTCTTTTCCCACGCCGCTTTCGCCGACCAACAGGACGGAAACATCAAGGGGCGCAATTTTCTTGATGCGCTCTTTTAACTTCCGGATGGCGTCGCTTTCTCCGACGATGGAATCCATTCCTTGGGCATTGCTGCGCAACCGAGGTAGCGCGCGTTGATAGAAGCTGATCTCTTGGTGCAGCCGCTTGATCTCGTCTCCCAGTGTCTCGACCGCAGCGGGGCTCTTGAACATGACCTGGCCGATGGCTCCGACAATGCGGCCTTCAGGGTTCACTATAGGAGTGCGGCTCACTACGCGGCTGGTGCCCCGCATCTTCTGGATCTGGCCGATTTCCGTCTTGCCGGTGCGCAGCACAGCGGCCAGGCGGCTGTTCTCGATAACCGTATTGACGTCCGCTCCCGATGCTTGGCCACGCTGGATGCCAAAGAACTTCTCGTGAACCGGACTCATGTAGCGTATGCGCGCCTGGTGGTCGACCACTGTGATCGCTTCGTAGGGATCGGTCACGAAGTGCCGCAGGATGTCCGCCGAGAAATCGACGCTGCCGACGAATTCGTAGAGTGGATCGCCGCTGTCGTGGCGGTAGAGGACGAAGCAGCCCGTACCCGCCGAGGTGAAGGCAACCACCGTCATGGGCTCGCTGGTTCCCTCGAGCGTGAACATGGCAGACAGGGGCCGCAGGTCGCGGTCTTTCCACAAATGGCCCAGCTTTTCCTGGATATGGGTGTTCATGCCGGTTCCAGAGGCGAAGACCGTGGTTCCTTCGGAATCGAGCACGAGTACCCCGTTCCTGGTGTCTCCGGCTTGTCTGCCATTCTTCATGTGCATGTCTTCGCTCAAAACACGATGGCCAATTTTTGGACACTTTACCACTCCTGTCCGGAATGGCAGTAGGGGATATCACCTGGCATGAATTGTGCTTGATACAAGGTCGGAAGCCAGAAACCCAGGGACGGAGACAAGGTAGAAAACATGCAGAAGGAAACCGGTGGCCTGCCATTCACCGAACTGCCGAAAGTTGACCAGGGGGCAGGGCATGCCCTGCTGAAGGGCATATCTGTGCTGGACCTCAGCACCTCGATTGCCGGTCCCTACGGCACGCAATTGCTTGCCGACTTGGGGGCGAAGGTGATCAAGATCGAGAAGCCCGGCTCAGGGGACGATGCGCGCCAATGGGGGCCGCCATTCATCAATGGCGAGTCGCCCTGGTATCTCAGTGTCAATCGGAACAAGCACAGCCTGACGCTCGATATCACCTGCCCGGAAGGCCGCGATGTCCTGGAAAAACTGCTGGAACAGGTCGATGTGCTGGTCGTGAACCTGAATGAACATGTCCAGAAAAAGCTCGGCATAGATTACGCACGGCTACAGCCCAAGTTCCCGCGGCTGATCCACGCCTCGCTGACCGGATTCGGCCTGCAAGGCAGGCGCAGCCATCTGCCATGCTATGACCTGGTCGCTGAAGGCTATTCGGGAGTCATGGACCTGACAGGGGAGCCGCATAGCGATCCGCAGAAAGTCGGTACGCCGGCGGCGGACCTGCTCGCCGGCCAGGATCTCGCCATGGCCGTCCTGGCCGCCTACGCCGCTCGTGAACGGACAGGAGCCGGGGCACAGATCGACGTTTCCATGCAAGCGAGCATGACGCGCTTCATGGCTCCGCGCCTGGTCTCGTACTTGAGCTCTGACGAATTGCCCAGGCGTTCCGGTGGCAAGGATTCGGTTATCGCCATCTACCAGGTCTTCGATACGGCCGACAAGCAGATTTCCCTTGGCCTGGGTAACGACGCCATCTGGCGCCGCTTCTGGATGGCCGTGGGGTCGCCTGAGATTGCGGGGGATCCTCGCTATTCGTCCAATGCCGAGCGCCGCGCGTACCGCGACGAAATCGTCAAAAAGATTGCCGCGATCCTGCGCTCGAGACGCCGGGATGACTGGCTGGAAATATTCGGCGAAAACAGGATACCCGCCGGCCCCATCAACCGGCTCGATGAAGTTGCCCAGGATGCGGACCTGCTGCAGCAACGATTCCTGTATCAGGCGCAAGCGGCCAGCGGCCCGGTGCCGCAGGTCGGCCTGGGTATTGCCATCGACGGCAAGACTCCAGTACACCGGAAGGCTCCGCCTGTGCTCGGAGAGGACACCGATGCGATTCTTGCCAGCATGCTTGATTTATCGCCCGCCGACATCAAGCAATTAAGAGACAGCGGCGCGGTATGACCGCCGCACGGCGATCGGATCACATTCACGGAGGAGTGTGGTGAACACCATTCTGACTTTGCATGACCCGCAGACTGCAAGAGAAAACTATCTTAGCGGCGTTTGGCACCAGGACACGCTGTATTCCCTGGCGCAGGAGCATGCGCGCACACGGCCCAATGCCTGTGCAGTGCGGGATCCATACCGCAGGCTGACCTGGCGCGAAGTGCTGGCAAGTGTCGATGCCATAGCCGAGTGCCTGTATCAGGGAGGACTGCGGCGTGGCGACCGCGTGGCGATATGGCTGCCGAATCGCATCGAATCCGTTCTGATTTTCCTGGCATGCTCGCGAAACGGCTATGTTTGCTGCCCATCGCTGCACCAGAACTATACGAACGCGGAAATCGTCAGGCTGCTCTCTCGCATCCGCTGCAGAGCGCTATTCGCGCAGCCAGGCTATGGCGCGGATTCAGATCGATATTCGATCTTCAAGGAATCGGCTCGTGTCGCAACGCTCAAACTGTTGTACGCCCTGGCACCCCAGGGCGCCGAGGGCGCCGGTAGCGCCGTGCCGCAAGAAGCCCTGCCGTTTCCCGATCATGCCAGCGGCATCGGCATTACCAGCGCCCCCGCGCTCGACCCGGACAAGGTGGTCTACCTTGCGTTCACCTCGGGAACGACAGGCGAACCCAAGGGTGTGATGCATAGCGACAATACCCTGCTTGCCAACGGCCGAGCCCTGGTAACCGACTGGAAGCACGATTCCTCGACGATCGTTCTGGCACTCAGCCCCATGAGCCATCACATAGGTACGGTTGCCCTGGAGCAATCCCTTGTGGCGGGCATGGAACTGGTCCTGTACAACCCGGCAGCCCATCGATCGGCATTGGATTGGGCGCTGGAAACCGGCGCGACGTACGTAATGGGCGTGCCCACCCATGCCATGGACATGCTGGCCGCGCTTCGCGAACGGGGCCTCAGCCGTCTGGGCAACGTGGATGTCTTCTACATGGCCGGTTCCCCCATTCCCAGGGAAGTTGCCCAGCGATTCCTGGACCTGGGCATCAAGCCCCAGAATGTATATGGCATGACCGAAAACGGATCGCACCAGTACACCTTGCCCAGCGATGACAGCAACACCATCGTGGCGACTTGCGGACGAGCATGTAAGGGCTATGAAATCAGGATATTCGACCAGGGAAACCCCGACATTGAAGCGGCTCCGGGCGAAACCGGCGAGATCGGCGGAAAAGGCGGGGTGCTGACACTGGGCTATTACGACAATCAGGACGCGACCGAGAAGTCCTTCAATTCATCCGGCTGGTTCCTGAGCGGCGACCTTGGCCGGCTGGATGAAAGCGGCTGCCTGCACGTGATGGGCCGCAAGAAAGACCTCATCATCCGCGGCGGCCATAATATTTATCCTTCCCGGATTGAAGACCTTGCCCACCGCCATCCGTCCATAACCAAATCGGCCGCGTTTGCCGTTCCCGATGAACGGCTGGGCGAGAAGGTATGCCTGGCGGTAATTTTTGCGTCCGGAGCATCGTTGAACGCCAAGCAGGTATTGCAGCACTTGCACGATTCGGGTTTGTCGAAATATGACATGCCCGAATATTTCATCGCGATGGATGCATTTCCTCTTACACCCAGCGGAAAAATCCTCAAGCGCGATCTGGCCGAATGGCTGAAAGACGGCCGGATAGCGCCCGAGCCTGTGCGCTGGAAGACAGAGAAGAAGCTTGATAACGAAGGGGTATCGGCATGACAGTCCGGCTGGAATACGAGCATGAGTTTGCCCACCTTGCGCTAGACCGCCCCAAAGTCCTGAATGCGCTCAGCTTCGAGGTGCTGGCGGAAATCGGCAATGCCCTTGAAAAGGTGGCACATTCCAATGCGCGCGCGTTGATCATTACGGGCGAGGGCGATAAGGCTTTCTGCGCAGGCGCGGATATCCCGGAACTGATGAACCGGCCGCTCATGCAGGAACTCGATGGGGCGGCCAAGGGGCAGGTGGTCTTCAACCAGATTGCCGCTTTGAAGATCCCTTCCGTGGCGGTCATACAGGGTTACGCTTTCGGCGGCGGGTTGGAACTCGCCCTGGCATGCACGTTCCGTGTCGCCACGGACCGCGCGCGCATGGGCCTGCCGGAGGTCAAGCTTGGCCTGATCCCGGGGTATGGGGGCACGCAGCGCTTGCCCAGGCTGGTGGGCGAAGGGCGAGCGCTCGACATGATCATGTCTGGCCGCACCATTGCCGCCGAGGAAGCCGAGCGCATCGGCCTGGTGAATCGCATCGATAACGAGGGAAGCCCCTTGGAGATCGGCAGGCGGTTCCTGGAACCGTATCTCAAACACAGCCTCTGTGCCCTGTACTTCGCCAGAGAGGCGGTGCAGCGAGGCGGCCGCGTCGGCATGGAAGACGGCCTGCGCATCGAACGCGATCTTTCCACACTTGCCTATCGTAGCCAGGACGCAGCCGAGGGCCTGCGCGCCTTCGTGGAAAAGCGCGTTCCTACTTTCAAGGATAGCTGAAGCATGAGCCGCGAACTTATCTATGTGACAGGCGCCAGCCGTGGCATAGGCGCCATGATTGCCTACGAACTTGCCCATCGCGGCTTTGAGGTGGGCTGCCTTTCCCGTTCGGGCGACAGGCCGCAGGTCGGCAATGTTCCGGACGAGATCGCCGCACGCTGGCATACCGTGGCTTGCGATGTCATGGACGGCGAAGCAATGAAAGAGGCGATGGTAAGGCTGCCCGAAGAGTTGGGGATTCCCGTCAGGGGGCTGGTCAATAATGCTGGCCTGCATACCGAGGCACCCACTATCGACCTGCCCATGGACGAGTTCCGCCGGCTGATGGACATCAATGCCGTATCGCTGCTGCGCGCCTGCCAGATCGCGCATCCCTTGCTCAAGGCAAACGGTAGAGGGCTGATCGTCAACATCGGATCTTTCTACGACAAGCTGGGTGTCAAACGCAACATTTCCTATTGCGCCTCGAAGGCGGCGGTGGGCGCCATCACCCGCTGCCTTGCCGTGGAATGGGCCAGGGACGGGATCCAGGTCATTGACGTTGCGCCCGGGTACATCACAACGGATCTGAACCGTGAAGCGATGGAAGCCGGCCCATTGCGGGAATACCTTGAAAAAAGAATCCCGCGAAAAAAACCCGGGGCGGCCAAGGATGTCGCCGTGCTGGTGTCTTCCCTGTTCCAGGAAGGCATGGCGTTCTTGAGCGGGGAAACCATCTACATCGACGGCGCGCAGAGCGTGTCGGTATGACGTGCGCGCCGCCACATGACCAGGCATGCCTGAAGGAGAGACCGTGAACATACTGGAACGCCTGGATGCGGGGCTGTCCTTTGCCGATGAAGAGCGCATGTTGCTCGATTCCGTACGAGAGCTGGCCATGGCCGAGCTGGCTCCCAGGGCGGCGGCCTATGACCGCGATAGCGAGTTTCCCTGGGAGAACATCAAGGCTATCAATGCCCTGGGGCTGAACGCCATGTTCATCCCGGAAGCCTACGGTGGCATGCCCTTGTCTTATCGATGCTATCTCGCCTGCGTGCGCGAGATATCCAAGGCGTGCGCCTCGACCGGCATCATCTGGGCCACCAATTTCCATGCGATCAAGCCGGTCATACAGTATGGCTCGGAAGCGCTCAAACTGCGCATCCTTCCCCGCATTGCACAGGGAGGCTTGGCGTCTCTGGTGATTACCGAACCTTCAGCCGGTTCGGATGCCACGGGTATGAAAACCCAGTTTCGCGAAGACGGCGACGAGATTGTCGTCGACGGCCAGAAGATCTTCATCAGTAATGGCGATGTGGCTGATGTGTACGTGGTGTTCGGCAAATGGGCCGGCGTAGAAAACGCCAAGGAAGCCATAGGGGCGGTCATCATCGAAAAAGGTGCGCCAGGGCTGGCGGTGACAGGAACCGAGCACAAGATGGGCACTCGCGCGTCGGGTACGGCGTCGCTGTCCTTCGACGGATGCCGCATACCGCGCGGAAATCTGCTGGCTGGCGCGGGCGCAGGGTTGCCGGTGCTGCTCGCCTCCCTGAACAAGTCCCGTCCCAGTGTCGCGGCGCATGCGCTGGGTATAGCTCGCGCGGCATTCGAGGACGCCATTTCCTATATCAATGACCGGCGCCAATCGAACCGCCGCATTCTGGAATTCCAGGGGGTGCAGTTCATGGTGGCGGACCTCGCGGCCGAGTTGGCGGTATGTGAAAACTGGCTTTGGCACGTTGGCGGCCTCGTCGACGAGGGCGTGGACGACATGGGCATCGAGGCCTCGATACTGAAGCTCAAGGCAACCGACTTGGCCATGCGCATGACGACCGACGCGGTGCAACTGCATGGCGGCTATGGCTATTGCCAGGATTTCCGGGCCGAGCGGCTCATGCGCGACGCGAAGATCACCCAGATATGGGAAGGTACCAACCAGATACATCGGCAACTCATCGGGCGCAGCTTTCTGAACAAGGATAGGAAATGAGTGCAATCAAGACAGTCGGCATAGTCGGCAGCGGAACCATGGGCACTGGCATTGCCATCGTCGTGGCGCGCGCCGGCCTGAAAACGATAGTGCTGGAT
>DASPIV010000207.1:0-3011 GCA_035628955.1 Bordetella sp. | reverse complement strand
GATCCACATCGAGGCGATCAGGCCCCAGAACAGTTCCGGGTGGCTGGTCATGACCTGCGGGCCGGGCTGGATGTTGTGGATGGTCATGGCACCGACCATCAGCGCCATCACGGCGTTGCCGGGAATACCCAGCGTCAGCAGCGGAATGAACGAAGCCTGCGCGCCCGAGTTGTTGGCCGATTCAGGGCCCGCCAGGCCGGCCGGGTGGCCTTTGCCGAAGCGCTCGGGTTCTTTCGACAGCTTCTTTTCCAGCGTGTAAGACGCAAAGGCCGACAGCACCGAACCGCCGCCGGGCAGGATGCCCAGCATCGAACCCAGCGCCGTACCGCGCACGATGGCGGGCACGGCTTCGCGGATTTCCTGGCGGTTGGGGTACAGCGAGCCGATCTTGTCTTGCAGTTCGACGCGGTTTTCCTTCTGCTCGAGGTTGGCCAAGATTTCGGCGAAGCCGAACACGCCCATGGCCACGATGGCGAAGTCGATACCGTCTTGCAGCTCGGGGATGCCGAAGTCGTAGCGGGCCACGCCCGAGTTGACGTCGGTGCCCACCATGCCCAGCAGCAGGCCCAGCAAGATCATGCAAATGGCCTTGGGCAGCGAGCCCGAGGCCAGCACCACGGCGCCGATCAGACCCAGGGTCATCAGCGAGAAGTATTCGGCGGGGCCGAACTTGAACGCGACTTCGGCCAGCGGGGGCGCGAAAGCGGCGATCAGCATGGTGGTGACGCTGCCTGCAAAGAACGAGCCGACGGCAGCCAGCGACAACGCCGCCCCGGCGCGCCCATTGCGCGCCATCTGGTGCCCATCCAGGACGGTCACCACTGCGGATGTCTCGCCTGGCAAATTGACCAGAATGGCGGTGGTGGACCCGCCGTACTGCGTGCCGTAATAAATGCCCGCCAGCATGATCAGCCCGGCGATCGGGGGCAGCACGTAGGTGATCGGCAGCAGCATTGCGATGGTCGGAACCGGGCCCAGCCCGGGCAGCACCCCTACCAAGGTACCCAGAATACAACCCAACAGGGCGTACAGCAGGTTCTCGGGGGTGAACGCGACGGAGAATCCGAGCGCGAGGTTATCCAGCAATTCCATGATGTTGTCTTCCCCTGTTTTTTAGTTCAAGCCAAGAAACGACGGCCACAGCGGGAAGATCAATCCCAGGCCTTTGATGAACGCCAGCCAGCAGAACACCACGAGGCAAAGCCCATTGATCAGCGACACGCGCCAGCTGAATTCGTAGCTGGCGAAGCTGCTGCCCACGACCAGGATGAACAGCGACGCATAAAGACCCATCGGGCGCAGCAACAGCCCGAACAGGATCACGGAGCCGATGATGATGAACAGGATCTTGAAGTCGAATTTGTCGATCTTGGTTTCGCTGGCCTTGGCGGAAACCGCGCCCACGGCGACCGAGGCGCCCAATATGGCCAGGCAGATACCTAGCCAGAATGGAAAGTAGCCGGGGCCCATGCGGGCTGATGTGCCCATGTTGTATTGGGTGGCCCCAATCGCGAAGCCTATTCCAATCAGGGCGAACATTACCCCCGACCAGAAGTCTTGCTTGTTCTTTAGCTGCATAAAAGGTCTCCGTATTGTGCCGTGCCGGGTTGCTGGAACCCGAAAGGCGGAGACGCAGTGCCGGAGGACGCATGAAGCTTGGACATGAAACGTATAAAAAAAAATATGGCACGGCGGCGCGAGCCATATCGGGTTCTGCAAGCGTCCGGACACTCAGCGCACCGCCAGCACGCATAGTCCAAGTCGAATTGATCGTATCACGATGTAGTTTAGAATTCTGTTGGTGAATCCTCTAACTATCCAGGGGGCCGATATCGAAACGCGGGAATTGCAACCAGCCGATTTCGCCACCTTGGCCGAGTTCCGCCACGCACTGCGGTGCTTCACCGTTTTCAGCGAAGCCGAGGCCCATGGCCAGGGTTTGTCGCCGCAGCAACATCAGGCCTTGCTTACCATCAAGGGCAGCGCGGCGCAGGCCCTGACAGTGGGCGAACTGGCCGACAGACTCTGCATCAAGCACCATAGCGCGGTCGAGCTCATCAGTCGGCTGGCGCGCATGGACATGGTCGGCCGTTCCATGGATCCGGTCGACGGCCGCCGTGTGCGCGTCACCCTGACCCCGCTGGCCGAGACCAAGCTACAAGCCTTATCTGCCGTGCATCTCGAACAATTGCGCCGCATCGGGCCGCTTTTGATCAAATTGCTGGATAAATTCGGCCCCGCAATTCGTTGAAAAAATGTACGTCAGATGGACACTGGCATTGGGCGGCGCGCCGTTTCCAGGCGGGCAGGCCGAGCTGCCTGCCTGGGGTGGCCTGGATGCCGCCGCGGTGTGGCGCATCGGTGTGCGCGGCCACCCCCGGTGCGCTCGCAGATGCGCGCGCACACAGGGCTGAATACACGCACTAGGGAAAGTCCCGAGAAATTGGCGGCCTGTTTCGTTGCGACGCTGCAACAACGGGCCGCCGATCCGTTTTTATGCGGCGTCGTCCACCGCCGGGTCTTGCGCCCGCCGCTTGATTGCCTGGTGGTGCTTTTCCATGGCCTGGCGCAGTTCGCGGCGTTCGCGCGCGGCCTCATGGCGCTGCTTTTCTTCCAGCGTGCGCGGGGTCCATTGGGGCACCGCCGTGGGCTGGCCCTGGTCGTCCACCGCCACCATCGTGAAAAAGCAGCTATTGGCGTGGCGCACCACCTGCTGGCGGATGTCCTCGGTAACGACCTTGATGCCGATTTCCATGGACGTGCGGCCGGTGTAGTTGACCGACGCCAGGAAGGTGACCAGCTCGCCCACATGGATGGGCTGCCGGAAAACCACCTGGTCGACCGACAGGGTAACGACGTAGTGGCCGGCATAACGGCTGGCACAGGCGTAGGCAACCTGGTCCAGATACTTCAGAATAGTCCCGCCGTGGACGTTGCCCGAGAAGTTCGCCATGTCCGGCGTCATCAGGATGGTCATCGACAATTGGTGGCTGGCTGTCTCTTGCATGGCA
>DASPIV010000206.1:0-7727 GCA_035628955.1 Bordetella sp. | reverse complement strand
CGGCGCCCGGCAGGCAGGCGGCCACGGCCGGCAGGTCGACCATGAAGGCCCACACCTGCTCGGGCGGAAACGGCACCGTGAAGCTGCCTTCGATACGGTTGCCCTTGCCGCCCGCCCGGGCGGGCGCGGCCGTATCCGGCGCGCGCTGGGCCGATGCCGGCGCGGCGGACGCGGCCGGCGTCGCCACCGGCGCGAAGGCCCGGAACGCCATCGGTGCGGCCCGGGGCGCCAATGGCACGGCGTCGCGGCCTTGCGCCAAGCCATCGCGCAGGGCCGACACTGCGGCATCGGGCTGGGCGCGCAGTTCGGCCAGCACCGACATCACCGCCGCCACGATACCCATGTAACCCGTGCATCGACACAAGTTGCCCGACAACTCGACACGCACGCGGGCCTCGTCGGCATCCGGCAGGCGCAGCACGATGTCGCGCGCCGTGGCCAGCATGCCGGGGGTGCAATAGCCGCACTGCAAAGCATGGTGGCGTGTAAAGGCGGGCCGTAGCCGGGCCATGACAGGGTCGTCGTCATAGCCTTCGATGGTGGTCACATGGCGGCCCTCACAAGCGGTAGCGTAGGCAATGCACGAACGCACGGGCTCGCCGTCCAGCAATACCGTGCAGGCGCCGCACACGCCATGCTCGCAGCCCAGGTGGGTGCCGGTCAGGCGTGCCTGGTCGCGCAGGAAGTCACCCAGGTGCATGCGGGCGGGCGCTTCGTGGCAGACCCGCTCGCCGTTGATTTCCAATGAAACTTGAACCATGTGTCTTCCTATGCGGCCAGGGCCTGAGCCAGGCTGCGCGCCACGGCGGTAGCGTGCAGCTTGCGGTGCAGGGGGTCTTTGTCGGGCATGGCGCCGGCCAACTCGTCCAGCACGCGCCGGCCGTCGGCCGGTGCCGCGCCGGACTGCGCCACCTGGGCAGCCAGCGCCGGCAGCAAGGCGGGCGCGCCATCCAGGGCGCCGACGGCCACGCGGGCCACTTTGGCCTCGGGGTCGAACCAGGCCGCGCAGCTTGCCTCGGCAAACTCGCCCGTCTTGCGGCAGAACTTGTAATAGCCCCAGCGTGTGTGCGCGGTGTGGCGCGGCACGTGCACCGCCGTGATCAGTTCGTCTTCGCCGACGGCGGTGGTGTAGGCGCCTTGCATGAATACATCCGCGGCCACCTGGCGCGAGCCCGCCGCCCCGGCGATCTCGATCTGGGCGCCCAGCGCCACCATGGTCAGCACCCAATCGGCTGCCGGGTCGGCATGCGCCAGGCTGCCGCCCACCGTGCCGCGATTGCGGATGGCGCGATAGGCGATGCCGCCGGCCACCTGCTGCAACGCCGATCCGCGCAGCAAGGGGTGCACGCCGTCTTCTATCTCGGCGTGCGTCACCCCGGCGCCCACGCGCAGGCCTGCTTCGTGTTCAGTCACGGTGCGCAGTTCGGCCAGCCCGGCGATATCCACCACGACGGCCGGCCGCGCCAGGCGCAGGTTCAGCATGGGCCCCAACGATTGCCCGCCGGCCATCAGCTTGGCGCGCCCTTCGTGGCTGCGCAGCAATTCAACGGCCTGCGCCACAGAGCCGGCACGCACATAGTCGAAACGGGCGGCTTTCATGCGGCCTCCGCGGCGGCAATGGCGGCCAGCACCCGCAGCGGGGTCAGCGGCGTATGCGCCAGCTCGGCGGCCCCCACGCGTCCCAGCGCATCGTTGACGGCGCCGAACAGCACCGCCGGGGGCGCAATGGCGCCGCCCTCGCCCATACCCTTGGCGCCGAACTCGGTATGCGGCGACGGGGTCTCGAAATGATGCAGGCGCAGGTTGGGCACTTCGGTGGCGCCGGGCAGCATGTAATCGGCCAGGGTCGAGGCCAGCGGCTGGCCGTTGCCATCGTAGGGCACTTCTTCCAGGAACGCCGTGCCTATGCCCTGGGCCACGCCGCCGATCGTCTGGCCTTCGACCACCATGGGGTTGATCATGGTGCCGCAGTCTTCCACGATGACGTAGTCCAGGATCTCGACGGCACCCGTGTCCGGATCCACGGCCACCAGCGCGGCCTGGCTGGCATAAGTAAAGCAGCCGGTGTCCACTTTGGGCTTGTAGCCCACGTGCACCTCCAGGCCGGCCGGGTCCACGTCGGCGGGCAGAAGGTGCGGCCGCAAGAACCAGGCGTCGGCCACGTCGCTGCCGGGCACCGACTTGCCGCCGGCGCTGTAGCAGCCGTCTTGCTGTACGACCTGGGCCGGGTCGGCCTGCAACAGGTGCGCGGCGATGTGCGTCATGCGTGGCAGCAGGCGCTTGCAGGCCTGCGACACGGCCCCGCCCGACATCACCAGCGAACGCGAGGCATACGTGCCGGTGGAAAACGGGGTCTGGCCGGTATCGCCATGCAGCACCTTGATGCGCGCCACGTCGATGCCCAGGATCTCGTGCGCGATCTGGGCAAAGGTGGTCTCCATGCCCTGGCCGTGCGAATGCACGCCCACGCGCACTTCCAGCCCGCCATCGGGCGTGACCCGCACGGTAGCCTGGTCATAGCCCGGGATCACGGGCGTGCCCCAGGCCGCGAACACCGAAGTGCCGTGCGCCGCCTGTTCGGTATAAGTGGCCACGCCCAGGCCGATCAGCCTGCCATCGGGCTCGCCGGCTGCCTGGCGGGCCCGCACCCCGGGCGCGTCGATCATTTCCAGCGCCTTGCGCAGGCTGGCCGGATAGTCGCCGCTGTCCAGGTGCTTGTTGGTGACGTTCACATAAGGCATCTGCTCGGGCTGCACCAGGTTTTCCAGCCGCACTTCCCAGGGCTCGCGGCCCACCTCGCGCGCAATGGCGTTCATGGTCAGCTCCATGGCGAAGCACACGCCGGTGCGTGCCACACCGCGGTACGGCACGAAGCCGGGCTTGTTGGTGGCCACGCAACGGGTTACGCAGCGGTAGCCCTTGAACCCGTAAGGCCCCGGCAGGTTGCCGATCGCCTGGCCGGGTTCCAGGCCGATGGTGAATGGCCAAACCGAGTAGGCACCGCCGTCGATAGTGATCTGCGCATCCAGCGCCAGCAGCTTGCCGCGCTTGTCGACGTAGGCCGCCATCTCGTAATAGTGTTCGCGCGAATTGGCGCCCGCGGTCAGGTGTTCGCGGCGGTCTTCAATAAAGCGGAAAGGCCGCTTGTAGGTCTTGGCCAGCCACGCCACGCACAGCTCTTCCTGCTGCAGCACGCACTTGTAGCCGAACGCGCCGCCCACGTCGGGCGAGATGACGCGTACGCGCCCCTGGTCGAGTTCCAGGCATTGCGCCAGGATGCTGCGGATCATGTGCGGCACCTGGGTGGCGCTGACCACCACCAGTTGATCGGCCTGGTGGTCCCAGTACGCCAGCACCGCCTTGCCTTCCATGGGCACCATGCACTGCCGCGCCAGATCGATCTTGCGCCGCACGACCAGGTCGGCCCGGGCGGCGTTGGCTTCGAAGTCCTTGTCCATGTTCAGCGTGACGAAAACGTTGTCGCGCCAATCGGCGTGCATCAGTTCGCTGGTGGCGGCCTGGGCGCTGGCCACGTCGGCATACACCGGCAAGTCGTCGTAGTCGACTTCGACCAGCTCGGCGTAGTCTTCGGCCTCGGCGCGGGTGGGCGCGAAGGCCATGGCCACCGGCTCGCCCACGAAGCGCACCTTGCCCGAGGCCAGCGGCGGCTGGCTCGACGACTGGTACGTGGGCAGTGTGGAATCGGCCACGATATCGCGCGCGTCGGCCATTGTGTCGCGCAGCACCACACAGGCGGCCGCGCTGTCGGGCACGCGCACAGCGCCGATGCGCGCATGGGCCAGCGGACTGCGCAGGAAAGCCACTTCGCACAGGCCGGGCATGGCCATGTCGGCCACGAAGTTGCCCTTGCCATGCAAGTGGCGCGCATCTTCTTTGCGCGGCACGCGCGCGCCCACACCCTGGCGCGTGCCGGCCGGTGCCGCATGGCCGGCGGTTTCTGTCTTCATCAGTATCCTTTATGTGAATCCGGCCTATTTGGAATGGGCGCGCGCCACTGCCGCAAACGTGTAGTTGTCCAGGGCGTTCTCGGCCACGCGGAACCAGCTTGCCTCGTCGGCCTGGAATTTTTCCCAGTCGGGATAGATGGCCTTGAAGTCGGGATTCTTGTCCGACAGTTCAATCCACAGTTCTTGCGAAGCCTTGTATGCCGCATCCATGACTTCCTTCGGGAAGAAACGCAGCTTGGCGCCGCCGGCAATCAGCTTGCGCAGCGCCAGCGGATTGCGCGCGTCGTAGTGGGCCAGCATTTTCATGGTTTGCTCGTTGCACGCGCACTCGAACGCCGCCTGGTAGCCGGGCGGCAAGGCTTCCCAGGCCTTGTCGTTGACCATGGTGGTGATCGACGCGCTGCCTTCGAACCAACCCGGTGAATAGTAGTACGGCGCCACCTTGTTGAAACCCAGTTTCTCGTCGTCGTAGGGGCCGATCCATTCGGCGGCGTCGATAGTGCCTTTTTCCAGCGCGGGATAGATATCGCCCGGCGGAATCTGCTGCGGCACCGCGCCCAGCTTGGACAGCACCATGCCGCCTATGCCGCCGATACGCATGTTCAGGCCCTGCAGGTCGGCCACCGTATTGATTTCTTTGCGGTACCAGCCGCCCATCTGCACCCCGACGTTGCCACAGACGTGGTTGACGATGTTGTACTTCTTGTACAGCTTGCGCAGCTGTTCCAGGCCGCCGCCGTAGTGGATCCAGGCATTGTGCTGGCGCGCATTCAGGCCGAACGACAGGCCCGTGTCGAAGGTCAACGCCGTGTTCTTGCCGATGAACATCGTGCTGAGCACATGATTGCATTCCACCGTACCGTTGCTGACGGCATCCATGTTCTGCGGCGACGGCACCAGCTCGCCGCCCGGGAAGGCGCGGATCTCGAACTTGCCATCGGTAAGCTGCGACACACGCTTGCAGAGCGCGTCGGCCGAGCCATAGATCGTGTCCAGGCTTCTGGGCCAGCTGGTGGACATGCGCCAGCGTACAGTGGGGCTGCCTTGCGCCAGAGCGGGCAGGCTGGCGGTGGCCAAACCGGCGCCGGCGGCGCCGGCGGCTTGGGCAAGAAAACGGCGTCGTTGCATGAAGAGCTCCTGGTCTTTCCGATAATCGTTCCGGGGAACGGCCTGTGGTGACGCCGGCGAGCATCTGTTGCCTGGCGGCTTATAAGGAAGGCCTGCACAAAGACGGGCCGCCGCTGGCTCAATGGCCTTGGCCATGCCGCGCATCCGCGTGGCTTGTCCTTGATCAAGGTGTCGCTTAAAAATGCAGTATGCTGACGTTTTATTCAGCATACTGATAGATTTTTCGAGTGTCAACGAGGTAAACCCCGCAGGTGGGCAGCACGGCAAAACCGCAATAAACCTTGCTTGCGAGCCTGCTTCATATCGGCCGCACGGCCTTTGTTGGCGCGGGTGCGGGCAAAATGCCGCGGCTCGCCGCCCGGCTCGTTCACATCAATCCGGCCAGACCCCGCGCCTGGGGAAATCCCTAAGTCTGAATTTGGATTTTTAGGCAGTACACTGTGCATATTTACTCAGCACACTGAATATATAGGCCACCATGACCTGGACCAAGATCGCCACGACAGACCAACTGGAAGACGACGACGAGATACTGCCGGTCTCGGTTGAACAGGCACAGCTTGCGCTGTACCGCAGCGCAGGCGAGTACTTCGTTTCCGATAATATCTGTACGCATGCCTACGCCTTGCTGTCCGACGGCTTCCTGGAAGACGGCTGCATCGAATGCCCGCTGCACCAGGCTAGGTTCGACATCCGTACCGGCCGCGCCATGTGCGCCCCCGCCACCAGCGATATCCGCGTCTATCCCGTCAAGGTCGACGACGGCGACATTCTGGTCGACCTGCCAACCTGAACCGATCTTGAAGAGGCCCGCATGGAACCGCTATCTTCCATCGTGATCGCCGGCGCCGGACAGGCCGGCGCGGTGGCGGCCGCCGCGCTGCGCGAGCAGGGCTATACAGGCGCGCTGACTCTGGTCGGCCAGGAACCGCACCCGCCCTACGAGCGCCCGCCCTTGTCCAAGGCGGTGCTGCAGGACGAGGCCGCCGCCGCGATGGCGGCGGTGCACCCCGCCGACTTCTACCGCGCGCACGATGTGCAATTGATAACCGGCACGCCGGTGCGCGCATTGGACACCGCCGCGCGCGCGCTGCACCTGGCCGACGGACGCAGCCTGCGCTACGGCCGCTGCCTGCTGGCCACCGGCGGCCAGGCGCGCGAACTGCCGGGGCTGCCGCGCGGCACGCCCGGCGTGCACTACATCCGCACGCTGGACGACGCGGCGGCGCTGCGGCAGGCGCTGCGGCCCGGTGCGACAGTGGTTGTCGTGGGCGGCGGCTTCCTGGGGCTGGAAGTGGCCTCTACCGCCAGGGCGCTGGATGCGCGCGTTACCGTGCTGGAAGCCGCGCCCCGCCTGCTCGAACGCGCTCTGCCCGGCCCTTTCGCCGACTGGCTGGCCGCACGCGCGCGCCGGGCCGGCGCCGCGCTGCACCTGGGCTGCCGGCTGCGCCGCATTGTGCCTGGCACGCCCGCGCAGGTAGAGCTGGAAGACGGTACCGTGCTGCGCGCCGATGTGCTGGTGGTTGCCATCGGCCTGGCGCCGTCGGTGGAACTGGCGCGCGATGCCGGCCTGGCCATCGACGCCGCCACGGGCGGCATCCGGGTCGATGCCGCCTGCCGCAGCAGCGATCCCCACGTCTATGCCGCCGGCGATTGCACCAGCCAGCACCGTGAGGCGCTGGGCACCAGCCTGCGGCTGGAGTCGTGGCAGAACGCCAACGAGCAGGCCCGCATCGCCGCGGCGGCATTGCTGGGCCTGCCGCTGCCCGCCCCTGCCTACCCCTGGTTCTGGACCGACCAGTACGGCTGCAATGTACAGATCCTGGGCATGCCGCAGCCGGGCTTGGCCTATGCCTGCCGCGGCCTGACCGACCCGGACGCGGACGCACCGCGCTTCCTGTGGCTGGGCCATCGCGACGGCGTGCCGGTACACGGCATTGCCGTCAATGCCGGTGGCGACCTGCGGCAGTTGCGCGTGCTGTTCGAGCGCGGGCTGCCCATGGACCCCTTGCGTTTCGCCGATGCGGCCGAGCCGCTCAAGCCGCTGGTCAAGGCCTGCCAGGCCGCGGCCGCCGGCGCCTGAATTCCCTTTTCGCCTGGACTGGAGCCTGTTCCATGTATCAATCGCAAACCGTCATCGGCCGCACCCTGGCGGCCAAGGATGCCGCCCTGGAAGACTGTGTATGGCCCGAAGACGCCCTGCACGCCATTCCCGACTGGGTCTACACCAGCTCGGCCGTGTACGAGAAAGAGATCGAAGCCATTTTCCACGGCAACACCTGGAACTATATGGCCTTGGAAGCCGAGATTCCCGAGCCGGGCGACTACAAGCGCTCGTATGTGGGGCCGACGCCAGTGGTGGTGTCGCGCGCCGAGGACGGCTCGGTCAATGTATTCGAGAACCGCTGCGCGCATCGCGGCGCCGAGTTCTGCCGCCACAGCCAGGGCAACGCGAAGGAGTTCGTGTGCCCGTACCACCAGTGGTCTTACGACTTGAAGGGCAATCTGCAAGGCATTCCGTTCAAGCGCGGCGTCAACCGCGCCGGTGGCATGCCCAAGGACTTCCGCAATGAAGAGCATGGCCTGCGCAAGCTGCGCGTTACCACCCGCCATGGCGTGGTGTTCGCGTCT
>DASPIV010000205.1:0-10804 GCA_035628955.1 Bordetella sp. | reverse complement strand
GGGTTCGGCATACGGCTGCGCACCCGCTCCGTCGTTGAAGCTGTCCACCAATACCGACCTGTGGCGCCGGCAGCAATCCGACATCGACCTCAATTGCGGCGAAGTCCTCGATGGCACCATGACGCTGGCGGAATCGGGGGCCGGCATTTTCCAGGCCATTCTGGATACCGCGTCGGGCCGCAAGACCTGCAGCGAGCGGCACGGCTATGGCCAGAATGAATTCGTACCCTGGCAACTGGGTGTGACGACCTAGTTGCCATGGCATCTTCTTCAGGCACCAGCCGGGCTGTGGCTTTGCTGGGTATTGCCAGGTATCTGACTCCCGCCAGGGCGTCAGATACCGAAATGTGCTGAGGCCTTCTGCCCACACGGTGTCAGTGTTTCACCGCGCGCCGCGCGACCCGCCCGGGAATAAAAACCGGTGCGGCTCATCGGGGGTGGGTTTTCACGCCGGCTTGCGCTCGAACGCCCCGTGGGCGAAATCGTCCACCGCCACCACGAGCGCGACGGCCGCTTCGGCGGCTTCGATCTGGCGTGCCTGTTCATCGTTGATGGCGCCGCCGCGATGGGCCACGCGCCAATCGCGCACACCCTCGCGACGCAAACGGTCATGCAAGGGCTGTACGGCATTGACCAGCGCGTAGGCCCGTTCGAGCTGGGCCAGCACATCGGTGCCTTCGCCGCGCTGCAGGTCGGCGGCCAGCCGGCCGCGCGTGGCCGAAGGAGCCAGCAGCAGGTCGGCGCAGTCGCGCGTCAATGCATCGCTGGGCCCGCGGTTGAGCCGCACCGGCAGCACCAGCACGCGCAGCAGCCAGGCCAGCGGCCGCGACGGCAGATTGGCCAGCACCTGGTCGATACGCGTTTCCAGGCGAGCGCAGCCATCGTCCATGCACCATTGCACCAGGGGCAGGTCGGCATGGCAGCGCCCTTCGTCTTCCCAGCGCTTGAGCACGGCCGACAGCAGGTAAAGATCGGCCAGGATATCGCCCAGGCGCGCCGACAACATTTCGCGGCGCTTGAGCGCCCCGCCCAGCGACCCCAAGGCCGCATCCGCCAACAGCGCGAAGGCCGATGCGTATCGGCTCAGGCGCCGGTAGTGCCTGGCGGTGGGGCCGCTGGCGGGCGCCCGCGCCAGCAGCCCGCCGGTCCAGGCGCGGCCCCAGGCGCGCAGGGCATTCTTCGCGGCATGCCCCATGTGCTTCCAGAACACGTCGTGGAAGGCTTGCGCGCCGCGCGTTTCGTCGCTGTCGCCCAGCGCCGTGACTTCGCGCATCAGGTAGGGGTGCGCGCGTATGGCGCCCTGGCCGAAGATGATCAGGCAGCGCGTCAGGATATTGGCGCCTTCGACAGTGATGGCAATGGGCACGGCGCGATACAGCGAGCCCAGGTAGTTGGAGGGGCCATCGATGACCGCCTTGCCGCCATGGACGTCCATGGCATCGTTGACGGATTCGCGCATGCGTTCGGTGGCGTGGTATTTCATGATGGCCGAGACCACCGCCGGCTTCTGGCCCTGGTTCAGCGCCGCGCAGGTCAGCCGGCGCGCGGCTTCGACCAGGTAGGCGTTGGCCGCCAGGCGGCCCAGCTTTTCCTGCACGCCCTCGAAGCGGCCCACCGGAATGCCGAACTGCTCGCGCACCCGCGCGTACATGCCGGTGACGTGGGCGCAGTACACCGCCGCGGCGGCCGACAGCGACGGCAGCGAGATACCGCGGCCGGCGGCCAACGCGCTCATCAGCATCTGCCAGCCCTGGCCGGCCTTGGCAGGCCCGCCGATCAGGGCATCGAGCGGCACGAAGACGTCCTGGCCCTGGTTGGGGCCGTTCTGGAAAACCTGCATGGACGGCAGATGGCGACGGCCGATGGTGACGCCCGGTGCGCCGGTGGGTACCAGGGCCACCGAAATGCCGATGTCGGCCGGCCCGCCCAGCAGGCCGTCGGGGTCGTGCAGCTTGAAGGCCAGGCCCAGCACGGTGGCCACGGGCCCCAGGGTGATGTAGCGCTTGTGCCAGTTCAGCCGGATACCCAGCACTTCCCGGCCATCTATCAGTTGCCGGCATACGACGCCGGTGTCGGTCATGGAGGCGGCATCCGAACCGGCTTCCGGGCTGGTCAGGCCGAAGCAAGGCACTTCGGTCCCGTCGGCCAGGCGCGGCAGCCAGTAGTCGCGCTGCTCGGGCGTGCCGAATTGCAGCAGCAGTTCGCCGGGGCCCAGCGAATTGGGCACCATCACGGTAACGCCGGCGGTGATGGAATGCGCTGAAATGCGGCGCACCACTTCGGAATGCGCATAGGGCGAGAAGCCCAGCCCGCCATACGACTGGGGAATGATCATGCCGAAGAAGCGCTGGTCGCGCATGAAGCGCCAGACGGGCTCGGGCAGGTCGCCGTGTTTCCAGGTGATGTCCCATTCGTTGAGCATGGCGCACAGTTGCGCCACCGGGCCATCCAGGAACTGCTGTTCAGCCGTGGTCAGGGTGGCTTGCGGCACGGCCAGTAATTTGCGCCAGTCGGGGTCGCCGGTGAACAGATCGGCGTCCCACCAGACGTCGCCGGCCTCGATGGCTTCGCGCTCGGTGTCGGACAAGCCTGGCATTGCGCCACGGGCCCAACGGTAGGCGGGGTCGGAAATGCGGCGGCGGCGCCAGGCGTCGAAATCCATGTTCAACCTTTTATGAAGTGCACGTACCAGGCCAAGTTAACAGAATTGACGCATGGCTGACATCCCCTAAGGGCCAAGTCTGCGACAATGGGCCTCGCCGCGCCGGGCCACTTCCACGCCGTCTTTGTGTTCTGTCATGCTCAATAAGCTCTGGTTGAGTTTCTTTCTTGCCGCCACCGCGGCGGGCCTGTACCGCTGGGTTGCCGTCGGCGATGGCGACGTGTTTCGCCAGATCGTCGCCAGCCTGTTCGACATGGCGCGCGTCTCGGTCGAAGTCATGGTGCTGCTGTTCGGCACGCTGACGTTGTGGCTGGGCTTTCTGCGCATTGCCGAGGCCGCCGGCCTGGTCGAAAAGCTGGCCACGCTGCTGGGGCCGCTGTTTGCCCGGCTGATGCCCGAAGTGCCGCGCGGCCACCCGGCCATCGGCCTGATCACACTGAATTTCGCTGCCAATGGCCTGGGCCTGGACAACGCCGCCACGCCCATCGGCCTGCGCGCCATGCGCGAACTGCAGACGCTGAACCCCAGGCCCGAGACCGCCAGCAACGCGCAGATCCTGTTCCTGGTGCTGAATGCTTCGTCGCTGACCCTGCTGCCGGTCACGCTGTTCATGTTCCGGGCCCAGCAGGGCGCGGCCGACCCCACCCTGATCTTCCTGCCCATCCTGCTGGCCACCAGCGCATCGACCCTGACCGGCCTGCTTACCGTTGCGGCCTGCCAGCGCCTGAAGCTGTACGACCCGGTGGCGCTGGCCTGGCTGGGCGGCAGCGCCTTGCTGCTGGGCGGCTTCATGGCCATTCTGGCGGGCATGTCCGCCACCGCCATCGCCACCCTGTCGTCGCTGCTGGGCAACATGGCGCTGTTCGGCGTGCTGCTGGCGTTCCTGCTGGTGGGCGCCTGGAAGCGGGTGCCGGTCTACGAGACTTTCATTGCCGGCGCCAAAGAAGGCTTCGACGTCGCCAAGAGCCTGCTGCCCTACCTGGTGGCCATGCTGTGCGCGGTGGGTGTGCTGCGGGCTTCGGGCGCGCTGGATATCGTGCTGGACAGCGTGCGCTGGCTGGCGCATGCGGCGGGCTGGGACACGCGCTTCGTCGACGCGCTGCCCACCGCGCTGGTCAAGCCGTTCTCGGGCAGCGCGGCGCGCGCCATGATGCTGGAAACCATGACCCACTTCGGCGTCGACAGTTTCCCGGCGCTGCTGGCCGCGGTCATGCAGGGCAGCACCGAAACCACGTTCTACGTGCTGGCGGTGTACTTCGGGTCGGTAGGCATCCTGCGTGCGCGCCATGCCGTGGGATGCGCGCTGGCGGCCGACCTGGCGGGAGTGTTGGCGGCCATCGGGGTGTGCTACTGGTTCTTTGGCTGACCCCCCGCCGGCGTCATTCCACCATCAGTATCTTCATGCCATTGGTGCCGCCGCTGTCGCGGTAGAAATCGCCTTTGGTCAGGATGACCCAGTCGCCCGCCTGCACGCGGCCGCGTTTTTTCAGTTCGTCGATCGCGGCATTGCTGAGTTCGGCCGGGTCGTACGCGGCCGGGTCGAACGGCACCGTGTACACACCGCGGAACATTGCCACCCGGTGCTGGGTCTGGCTGTGCGGGCTATAGCAATAAATGGGTACGCCCGAACGGATGCGCGACATGATCAGCGGGGTATGCCCGCTTTCCGTCAACGCGACAATCGCCTTGACGCCGGGAAAATGGTTGGCCGCGTACATCGCCGCCAAGGCGATGGTTTCGTCGCAGCGCCAGAACGTTTCGCCCAGCCGGTGATGCGAATGAGTGGTGGTGGGATGCTTTTCGGCCCCCAGGCAGACCCTTGCCATGGCTTGCACGGCTTCGGTCGGAAATTGCCCGGAGGCGCTTTCGGCCGACAGCATCACCGCGTCGGTGTAGTCCAGCACCGCATTGGCGACGTCCGACACTTCGGCCCGCGTGGGCAGGGGGCTGGAGATCATCGACTCCATCATCTGGGTGGCCGTGATCACCACCTTGTTCAGCGTGCGCGCATGCTGGATGATGCGCTTCTGGATACCCACCAGTTCGGCGTCGCCCACCTCGACACCCAGGTCGCCGCGCGCCACCATGACACCATCGCTGGCGCGGATCAGCGAATCGAGCGCCTCGTCGTCGACCACGGCTTCCGCGCGTTCGATCTTGGCGATGATCCAGGCCTGGCTGCCGGCGGCGCGCACCAGCTGGCGGGCTTCGTCGATATCGCGGCCATAGCGCGGGAACGAGACTGCCACGTAGTCCAGGTCGAGCTCGGCCGCCACCAGGATGTCGGCACGGTCTTTATCGGTAAGACTGGGCGCAGACAGGCCGCCGCCGCGCCGGTTGATGCCTTTGTTGTTCGACAAGGGGCCGCCCACGGTGACCGTGGTGTGCACCGCATCGTCGACGATGCTGTTGACCACGAGCACCACGCGGCCATCGTCCAGCAACAGCTCATCGCCCGGCTTGCAGTCTTGCACCAGTTCGGGATAGTCGATGCCCACGATGGTGACATCGCCGGCATCTTTGGGATGGCTGTTCGACAATATGAACGGCTGCCCGGCACGCAGCACCACTTGCTTGTCGGCAAAGCGCGCGATGCGGATCTTGGGACCTTGCAGGTCGCCCATCAAGGCCACGAAGCGGCCCTGCTTCGCGGCGATCTCGCGCACCAGGCGCGCGCGCTCGCGATGGTCGTCAGCCGTGCCGTGCGAGAAATTCAAGCGGGCCACGTCGATGCCGGCGCGCACCAGCGCTTCGAGCTGCTCGGGCGTGGAGGTGGATGGCCCCAGCGTGGCGACGATTTTGGTGCGGCGCAATACGGACATGGATATCCCTCAGGCAAAACGACGAAAACACTATGGTACGACGCCCGCCTTGGCCACGGGTATTATGGGCATACTTGATCCGACTACGTTGCGCCCTTGCCACCGACCGCCGTGAAAATCGTCATCGCCCCCGATTCGTTCAAAGAAAGCTTGTCAGCCCCCGACGCGGCGGCCGCCATCGAACGCGGCATCAAGCAGGCCTGCCCCGGCGCGCAAACCCTGTGCGTGCCCATGGCCGACGGCGGCGAAGGAACAGTGGCCGCGGTACTCGCCGCCACCGGCGGCCAATGGCGCACCACCCCCGTCAGCGGCGCGCTGGGCGAATCGCTGCAAGCCGCGTGGGGATGGCTCGACGACGGCACGGCTGTCATCGAAATGGCCGCCGCCGCCGGGCTGGAACAAACGCCGCCCGCGCAACGCGATCCGCTGCGCGCCAGCAGCGGCGGCGTAGGCGAACTGCTGCGTGCCGCCCTGGATGCGGGCGCGCGCCGCATCATCCTGGGGCTGGGCGGGTCGGCCACCAACGACGGCGGCGCAGGCTTGCTGGCAGCCCTGGGCGTGCGCTTCCTGGATGCCGATGGCCACGACCTGCCGCCCGGCGGCGCCGCCCTGCAACAGCTCGACCGCATCGATACCCAGCGCCTGGACCGGCGCCTGGCCGACGTCCAGATCGATATCGCCTCGGACGTCGACAACCCTTTATGTGGGCCGCAAGGCGCCTCGCACACGTTCGGCCCGCAAAAAGGCGCGTCGCCCGACCAGGTCGAACTGCTGGACCGCAGCCTGGCGCGGCTGGCCGATGTGTGCGCGCGCCATCTGGGCCGCGACGTGCGCGAAGCGCCGGGCGCCGGGGCTGCCGGCGGGCTGGGATTTGCCGCGCACGCCTTTCTGGACGCGCGCTTCCGCCCGGGCGTGGAAGTGGTAGCCGAATTGGGCAAGCTGGCGCAGGCCATGGAAGGGGCGGCGCTGGCCTTCACCGGCGAAGGCCGCATGGACGCCCAGACCCTGCGCGGCAAGACGCCGGCCGGGGTCGCGCGGATTGCCCGCCAGGCGGGCGTGCCGGTCGTGGCGCTGGCGGGTTCGCTGGGCGAAGGCTACCAGGACCTGCACGCCGGCGGCATCACCGCGGCGTTCAGCCTGGCCCCGGGGCCGGTCAGCCTGCAACAGGCGTGCGACAACGCGGCGCAATACCTGTGCGACCGCGCCCGCGACGTCATGCAACTATGGCTGGCGGCCGGCAAACGCCGCTTGTAAAGCGACCTTGTCAGGTGTCAGGCAGGTACCACGCCTGCCTGCAGCAGCGCATCGGTCAGGCGGATGAATTTCTCGACCGACACCTCTTCGGCGCGCGCCGTGGGAGCGATATCCAGTGCGTCCCAAGGCACCAGCGAGGCCCAATCGCCCAACCCGCGCCGCAGCATCTTGCGGCGCTGCGCGAAGGCGCGCGCCACCACGGCCTGCAAGGCAGTGTCGCTGGCCGCACGCAAGCGGTCGGCGGGCAGCGGAACCATGCGCACCACCGCCGACACCACCCGGGGCGGCGGATCGAAGGCTTCGGGCGGTACGTCGAACAACTTGTCCATGCGGTAGCGCGATTGCAGCATCACCGACAGCCGGCCGTAATCGGCGCCGCCGGGTTGGGCCACCATGCGGTCGATGACTTCCCGCTGCAGCATGAAATGCTGGTCGCGCACCGTATCGGCGGCGGCCATCAGGTGAAAGAGCAGCGGGCTGGAAATGTTGTAGGGCAGGTTGCCCACCACCCGCAATTGTGTGCCCAGGCTGGCGAAATCCACGGTCAGGGCATCGGCCTCGACCACCGTCAGGTGCTCGGACGGATACTTGTTGCGCAGCCGGGCCGCCAGATCGCGGTCGATCTCGACCACGGTCAGGTGCGCCAGGCCCCGCAGCAAGGGCTGCGTCAGGGCCGACAAGCCGGGGCCAATCTCGACTACGCGGTCATCGCGCGCGGGCGCGATGGCCCGCACGATGCCGTCGACCACGCTTTCGTCGGTCAGGAAGTGTTGGCCGAAGCGCTTGCGCGCCTGATGCCTGCTCATGATGGGCTCGTGGCCGTATTCAACGGTTGTTCTGCTCGAGGCGGTCTTGCTTTTCGAGGCGGTTGTCGATGTAGGCCTCGTTGCGCAGCTGCGCCAGCCAGTCTTCGAAGGCAGGTTCGGCACGGCGCTCGAACAATATCTGGCGCGCCTGCATGCGCTGCAGTTCGTCGCTGACGTCGTGCTCGCGCCGCTCTTCGACCTGGATCAAGTGCCATCCGAACGGCGACAGCACCGGCTGGCTGATACCGCCCACCGGCAGGGCATTCATGGCCTGTTCGAACGCCGGCACCATTTCGCCGGGATTGACCCAGCCCAGGTCGCCGCCCTGCGGCGCATTGGCGTCCTGCGAATACTGGCGGGCCATGTCGCTGAACGATGCGCCGCCATTGACGATACGCTGGCGGACTTGGTCCAGGCGCTGGCGGGCCTGGTCGTCGCTCATGACGGTCGAGGTCTTGATCAGGATGTGCCGTGCATGCGTCTGGGTGACCTGGACCGGGCCTTGGCGGGCCGGCATGCCCGCGCCCGGCTGTGGCGCCACCGGGGTTTGGGGTGCGGCCGGTTGCGGTGGCGCGGCGGGCCGGCCGCCGGCGCGGTCCAGCACCTTCAGAATATGGAAGCCGTTGCCGCTTTGGACCAGGCCGCTGACCTGGCCCTGCTGCAGCGAGGCGATCGCCTTGACGAACAGGTCGGGCCAGCCGTCGAGTGGGCGCGCGCCCATGACGCCGCCTTGCAGCGCTTCGGGCCCATCGGACGACGAAGCCGCCAGGCTGGCGAAATCGCCGCCCTGCTTCAACTGCGCCAGTATGCCTTCGGCTTTCTCGCGCAAGGCCGCCACCTCGGTCGAGCTGGCGCCTTCAGGCACGCGCACCAGGATCTGCGCCAGCGCCACCTGCTCGGGCCCGGACTGGGCCGGCGGCGCCGATTGGGGGGCCGGGTGGCCGCGCGCCGGAGCGCTCATGCCCGCGGCGGGATTGTGCTCGCGGTCTTTCAGGAAGGCATCGACCTCGGCGTCGGTGATGATGATGTTCGAATCCACCGCGCGCTGGCGCAGGCGGTTCATGCGGATGTCGGTTGCCAGCGATTCGCGGTACTGGGGCCAGGCAATACCCGATTTCTCGATCTCGGCGCGCATCTGCGCCACGGGGATGTGGTTGCGCCCGGCGATGGCCTCGATGGCCTGGTCGATCTGCGCATCGTTGACCCGAATGCCCATGCGGTCGGCCTCTTGTTTTTGCAGGCGGTCCATGATCAGGCTTTGCAGCACCTGCCTGCGCAGGATATCTGGCGGCGGCACCTGGATACCCCGCTGTTTCAGGTCGGCGGTGGCGCGGATGGACGCGTTGTCGACTTCGCGCAGCGTGATCACGTCTTTGTTGACCACGGCGGCGATGCCGTCGACGAACTGCTCGCGCTGCGGCACGGGCTGGCTTGCGGCCGCATTGGACTTGGCGCCTGCGGCCGGCGGCTGCGGTTTGGCCGGCTGCTGCGCATACGCGGCGGACGCGCCGGCGCAAGCGGCCAGAACCAGCAGTTTGCCGGGCAGCCGGCGCAAGAGGGGCAAGCTACGCATCATTCATACCTTTCAAATGTCGTGCCCTGGGGCGTCGGAGGCGTCACAGGTTGGTATCCGGGAACACTCTTGTTCAGCAGGCTCATGGGATCCGTGCCCAGCGAACCCAGGCCGGTCAGTTCCAGCTGGAAGAACAGCGCCGTATTGGCATCGGAGGCCGACACGGCATAGCGCTGGAACACCACGCGGCCGGTCCAGCAGCAATCGCCCTTGTACTCCAGGCCGGCGATGGCCTGGGTGACGCGCGGCGATTCCCGGGCGGCGGTCGCCGTGGCCGATTCGGTCCGCAGCGAATAATCGATGCGGCCCACGCCGTACCAGCGCTCGCTGAACGGCCACTGGAACGCCAGGCTGATCTGGTCCTGGCCGCGCGGCTGATAGGCCACGCCGGGCAGCGGGTCGCGCTGGTAGCGGTACGACAGCGCCACCGAGGTCAGGCGCTGGGGCCGCCACCGCGCGCTGATCAAGCCGCGCGACCAGTTATTGCGATAGGGATCGTACTGCGCCGCCACTTCGGTGCTGAGGGTATCGGTCAGGGCGGCGCTGGCTGCCACCAGGAAGTCGGACCGCACGTTGTCGCGAGGGGTCTCGCCCGGCAGCGTGACACGCTGGTCTTCGAAATACAGGCGCTGCGCCGCCGACAGCGACAGGCGCTCGAAGCCGGTGCTGGCATCCAGCCAGCGGGTGGTCAGGGCGGCGGTAAGCTGATTGGCGTTGGCAATGCGGTCCCAGCCGCCGGTGTAGATGTTTTCCTGGAAGGCCTGGTCGAAGCTGAAGTTGGCCAGCGTGGTGTCATACACCGGAATCTTGGATTGGTCGCGGTATGGCACCCGCAGATAGTACAGGCGCGGCTCGAGCGTCTGGATGGAATCGTTGCCGAACAGCGTGGTGTCGCGCTCGAAGACCATGCCGGCGTCCACCGAGAAAATGGGCAGCGTGCGCGATATCGAGCGGGGATTTTCGGACATCCGGTACCAGTCGGTCTGGTACTGGGTGTAGTTGACGCCCACCTTCGGCACCACGAACCAGCCCGGGCGCACGATGGGATACGCGGCGGTGGCGTAGGTCTGCAGCCGGTCGCCGTCGGGGCCCAGGCGCACGCCGTCGAGCAGCGGCCGCTCGAAGCGCACGGCGGTGTTGGTCCATTCGAGGTCGAAGCCGCCCACGTCGTAGCGCGCGCCCTTCAGGTAGAGCTCGGGCACCTTGTCGTAGGGCGGCGCCAGCGGGGCATCGGGATCTTGCAGCGTCTGGTACTTGTAGACCTGCGCGTACGACTGCCAATAGCGGCTACTCCAGCCCACCCGGCCGCGCTGCGGCAGGTAAGTCGTGGAAGCTTCGTTCAGCCCCAGCGTGGAAAAGTCGCGGAAGTAGTTGTCGTCGGAAACCTTGGCGAAATCCCAGTCGGTGTAGAAGCCGCCGCCCAGCAGTTGCTGATGCCGGGAGCGGAACAACCAGCGGGAATCGCCGGTTTCGTTGTCGCTGGACAGGTACGTGCCGATCAGGTTGCCGGCATACGAACGGCCCAGGTAACGGAATTCACCGCCCAGTTGCGCGCCGCGTTTGCTCAGGTAGCGCGGCTGCAGGGTCAGGTCGTAGTTGGGCGCCAGGTTGAAGTAATACGGCACCGAGATATCGATGCCGCTTTTGCTGGTCAGGCCGTAGGTGGGCACCAGGAAGCCCGATTTGC
>DASPIV010000204.1:0-2131 GCA_035628955.1 Bordetella sp. | reverse complement strand
TTTCGCCTCGGTGATGACCCGCCCACCGCGCTGGTTGAGCTGGTAAGAAAGCCCTATACCGATGCCGCCGCGCTACAGGCTGCGCGGGCGGTTTTCGAATCGGCGGGGCTGACTGTGGCCGTTTGCAATGATTTCCCCGGGCGCATTCTCAATCGCCTGGTGCGCCCCTACTACAACGCCGCGTTGCGGCGCCTGGACGAAGGGCTGGCCACGGCCGCCGACATGGACAAGACCCTTTGCCTGGGCCTGGGGTATCCGGAAGGCCCGATCTCGCTGCTCAAGCGTACCGGCCTGCATCACCATTACCGGGTCTCGCAGGCTCTATACCAAGCGCTGGGCCAGGAGCCCTATGCGCCTGCGCGCCGGGCCCAGGTAGCGTGGGCACGCCACCATAAGGACGCGCCATGACGCAGCCGCTCACGGGTGTCAAGGTCCTGGATTTCAGCACATTGCTTCCCGGCCCCATGTGCACGCTGGTCCTGGCCGAAGCCGGCGCGGATGTCATCAAGCTGGAGCGCGCCGCCGGCGATGAAATGCGCAGCTACGCCCCCAGGTTTGGCGACGACAGCGTGAATTTCGTGCTGCTCAACCGGGGCAAGCGTTCCATTTGCCTGGATCTCAAGAACGAAGTGGATCGAACGCAGGTATTGGCGTTGGTGCGAGATGTCGATATCGTCGTCGAGCAGTTCCGGCCTGGCGTCATGCAGCGCCTGGGCCTCGATTACGAGGCGCTGTCGCAGGTCAATCCAAGGCTCATCTACTGTTCCATCACGACGTACGGCCAGCATGGTCCCAAGGCGCTTCGAGCATCACACGACCTGAACTTCCAGGCAGAGACGGGAATGCTTGCGCTCTCCGCGGATGCCAGCGGCGCTCCCGTTGTGCCGCCCACGCTTACCGGCGACCTTGCCGCTGGCGCATACCCCGCCGTCATCAACATACTGCTTGCATTGCGCCAGCGCGACTTGAACGGAAAAGGCCAGCATCTCGATATTTCGATGACCGACAACCTGTTCACCTTGATGTACTGGGCGCTGGGAAACGGGTGGAGCGACGGGAAATGGCCATGTCCGGGCAAGGAGCTGGTTACCGGTGGGTCGGTGCGCTACGCCATTTATAGAACCTCAGACGGACGATACCTGTCCGCCGCGCCGCTGGAAGATCGCTTCTGGAACAATTTCCTGACGTTGATCGGCGCGCCAGCCCTTGCCGACGAGCAGGACGAAGACGTCATACGTGCCGAAGTAACAAGACGCATAGCATCCAAGCCGGCATCGTACTGGGTGCAGCAGTTCGATGGGCACGATGTCTGTGTTTCAGAGGTGGTGAATATCGAGCAAGCGGTGCAGGACCCTCACTTCAGGGCGCGGGGAATCTTCGACCGCGAAGTGGTGAACGGCAGCGGGCAGGCTATGCCGGCACTTCCCGTGCCGGTGTGCGCGCCGTTCAGGTCCGGCCAGGCCCGGGCCGCCGCTCCCGCACTGGGCGAGCATACGAATGAAATAGCGGGCACTACAAACGGAGGCACCAACAGATGAAAGCAGTCGTCATTCATGAATTTGCGCAGCCCGAAGATCTTAGGGTCGAAGAGATACCGGAACCTACCCCTGGCAAAGGAGAGGTACTGATCAGTGTGACTCACGCGGGTATCAACTTCCCCGACATGCTGGTCATGACCGGAAAATACCAGAACCTGCCTGATCGTCCGTTCGTTCCGGGCAAGGACGCGGCCGGCAGCGTCGTCGCGGTCGGAGCAGGCGTCGAAGGGCTGAAAATAGGCGACAGGGTGGTTGCCCAGGTAGAGTTCGGTGCCTTTGCCGAGCGTATGGCCGCCCCGGCTGCCTCTTGCTATCCCCTGCCAGACAGCATTTCCGACCGGGACGCCGCCGGGATGGGGCTGGTATACCAGACTGCCTATTTTGCGCTGGTAGAGCGCGGCCAATTCAGGAAAGGTGAAACGGTGCTGGTAAACGGTGCCGCCGGCGGAGTGGGCGGAGCAGCCATTCAGCTCGTCAAAGCGTTGGGCGGTACGGCACTGGCGGGAGTCGTGGGGCAAGAGCAGGCAGAGGCCGCGCGCGCCCTGGGTGCCGACCACATCATCGATCTGGCGGCATCTGATCTGCGCGAATCG
>DASPIV010000203.1:0-10840 GCA_035628955.1 Bordetella sp. | reverse complement strand
GAACCTATTCCTCATCCTGCTTGCCCGCGCGCTTTTCGGTATGGCCGCGGGCAATCTTTCGGCCGCCGCAGCTTACGTCGCGGATCATTCCAGCGCCGGGAATCGGCGGCAAGCCATCGGCATCCTGGCAGGCGGGGTAGGTTTGGGAGGGGTCGCCGGCGCGGGCCTTTCGGGTTTTCTGTCCGACACATCACTGATCGCGCCGATCTACGCCGCCCTGGTGCTGACGCTTCTTTCCATCGTCCTGACCCTCTACCGGCTGGAGGGCGGGCAGCCGGCACCTGGCCTACAAGGCCAAGCCGATGGCCAGAGGATATCGTTCCGTGCGGTCCTGGGGTCCCCCGTGATCCGGATACTGATCATCGTGATGATGTGCCATCTCTTTGCCTATGGCATGTACAGCTCGCAGATACCCGTCTTTCTTGCGGATACATTCACCTGGAACGGACATGCCTTCGGGCCGAAGGAACTGAGCTACATCATTATGGCCGACGGGGTGATCAATGTGCTGGTCCAATTCTTCCTGCTGGGGTGGCTGGGCAGGTACTTCACCGAGCGGAACTTGATCATTGCCATCTTCGCCCTGTTAGGAATCGGATTCCTGACCGCCGGCCTCGCCACCACCATCCCCGTTCTTGCCTTCGCGGTGTTGTGCGTAAGCACTGGCGACGCCATCGCGAAACCCACTTACCTTGCGGCGCTGTCCGTTCACGTCCCGCCCCAACGGCAGGGAGTGGTCATGGGCACGGCACAGGCCCTGATCGCGGTAACCGACATTGTTTCGCCCGTACTGGCAGGCTTCATCATGGGCTATGCGCTATACGGCATCTGGATAGGCGTCGCCATCACGGTGGCGCTTGCGGGCGCTGCTGTGGCTATTGCGCGGCTTCCTGAAGCTGATGCGTGCCTTAGCTAGTTCCGGCAGGGCGATAACGACTACCCAAAAGTAAGCGTGCGCTTAGAAGATCAGCTTCAGCACCCCGGTCACGGTCAGCAGGCCCACAATGAAAATAATGGCGATGATCCACAGGAAGATTTTCATTCGGCGGTCCTTATAGCAATGGAAGGGTGCCGACAGGGCGCAAGTTCCGTGCCCGCTCAAGGGCAACGGGCCGCTCTGTCAGGTTTGCAGGCTTCGAGTCGCTAGAGGCTGAGGGCACCGGCGCATCCTCGTTTCGACCGGCAAAACACAGTATGATTTATTAATAATAATGATTATCATATGTGTTTGATTTGTTTAAGCGTGGGAGCTCATGGTGCAAAAAGCCTCTAAAGACTGCATAGGCGCAAAAAGACGCGTAACCGCGGCCATTAAACAGGCGCTGACAGGCAGCGTGGCGCTTTATGCGGCAACGGCTACGGCCCAGACGACGGCACCTGAAGCGGCGCCCATCACCGTGCTACCCGCCGTTACCGTGTCCGGTGCGCCAGAGGCCCTGGGCGAGGCGCCCGCGCCGATCGCAGGTGGCCAGATCGGCGGCGGGGCCCGCATGGGCATCCTGGGCAATACGTCCATCATGGACACGCCTTTCAGCGTTACCAGCTACACCGCCCAGACCATAGAAAACGAGCAGGCGCGTTCAGTAGCCGACGTGGCCATTATGGATCCGTCGGTGCGCATGGGCAGCGCGCGGTCCAACATCAACGAAGACCTCACCATCCGCGGTTTCAGCGTACCCACCGCCGATTTCGCCTTCAACGGCATGTTCGGTCTGGCTCCCTATTGGCGAGCCCCGGTCGAGACGCTGGAGCGGGTGGAAATCATCAAAGGCCCGTCGGCAGCGCTGTTTGGCATGACGCCGGGCGGCAGTGTGGGCGGCGTCGTCAACCTGGTGCCCAAGCGCGCCACCGATGAGCCGATTACCCGTGTGACGGGCAGCGTGGTGTCGGATTCGGTGTTCGGCGTGCATGCGGACATCGGCCGCCGCTTCGGGCCCGACAACGCTTTCGGCATACGCGTCAACGCAATGACCCGCGACGGCGATACGCCGATCAAAGATCAATCGGTGCGCGACAGCCTGGGGTCCCTGGCGCTGGACTATCGCGGCGAATCCCTGCGCGCTTCGCTGGACCTGCTATGGCAAAAGGAGCACATCGACAACGTCGTGCGCCAGTTCCAGGCGGGCCCGGGGCTGACGTCCATTCCCGAAGCGCCCAGCAACAAGAACCCCTATCCCGGCCTGGGCTGGAGCGACGGCCGCAACGGCTCGGGCGTATTCAAGGTCGAGTACGACCTGAACGACAACATCACCGCCTTTGCCGGCTACGGCCAACGCAAACTGGACTGGGATGCCTTTGCCGCCAACCCCGTCCTGCTGAACACGCAAGGCGACTATTCCTACTTCGGCGGTTGGCAACGAATGACGGTCGACAGCAAATCCACCGAAGCGGGGCTGCGCGGCAGGTTCTCTACCGGCCCGGTAAGCCACAACGTCACGTTCAGCTACACCAAGCTCGACCAGGACGCCCGGCTGGGCTTCTACACCAACTTCCCCGGCGGCAGTTCCAATATTTACTCGGGCGACGTCTTCGATACTCCTTCCATATCCGGCATCGACAATCCGCTGCAGCGATACCAGCGCACTAAACTTACCAGCTATGCCTTGGCGGATACCCTGTCCTTCATGGACGATCAACTGCAATTGTCTTTGGGCGCACGCCGGCAGCAGGTAGAAGGCCAGAACTACAACTTTATGAATGGCGATCCCAGCGGGCCGCGCTACGACAAGCACGCCACCACGCCATTCGCGGGCGTGGTATTCAAGGTGCGGCCCGACCTTTCGCTGTACGCCAGCTACATAGAAGGCTTGTCCCAGGGCGACACCGCGCCCACCAGCGCGGCGATCAGCAACCCCGGCGAAATTCTGCCGCCGTTCGAATCCAAACAGAAAGAGGTCGGCGCCAAGTACAACCTGAACGACGACATGCTGGCCACCATCAGCCTGTTTGAACTGACCCGACCCAGCTCGGGAATTTCGGGCGACACTTTCGGTGTCTTCGGCGAACAGCGCAACCGCGGCGTCGAAGCCACCTTCGCCGGGCAGGTGACGCGCAACGTACGGCTGCTGGGTGGCATCAGCTACATCGACGGCGTCATCACCGAAGCCGTGTCATCCGACCTGGAAGACAACAAGGCCATCGGCGTGCCCGACTGGCAATTCAACCTGGGCGCCGAATGGGACACCCCATTCGTGCCGGGCCTGACGCTATCGGGCCGAGTCATCTACACCGCCAGCACCTACGCCGATGCCACCAACCAGCTATCCATTCCCAGCTGGACCCGCGTCGATGCCGGCGCGCGCTACGAAACCAAAATCAGCGGCAAGCCCGTTACCTTTCGCCTGAACGTGGAAAACCTGTTCGACAGGGACTACTGGGGCACCTCTACCGCCGGCTACCTGTTCGTAGGCTCGCCGCGTACGTACACCCTGTCCACCAGCATCGCCTTCTAAGGACGCAGTGATGTCTACGCAAGCTTGGTCCTGGATACACAAGTGGAGCAGCCTGGTCTGCACCGTGTTCATGCTGCTGCTTTGCCTGACGGGGCTGCCACTGATCTTCCAAGAAGAAATCGAGCACCTGGCGGGAGTGGTCGAGGCGCCGCCCATGCCCGCGGGCACGCCAAACGCCAGTATGGACCGGATTGCGCAGGCCGCGTTGGAGCGCCGCCCGGGCGATGTCATCCGTTATATGTTCTGGGAACAGAACGAACACCCTGACATTACGTATGTGTCGATGGCCAGCGCCGTCGATGCGCCGCCCGAAGAGAACAATGCCGTCATCGTGGATTCCCGCACGGCCAAAGTGCTGGACGAACCGGCCACCAATGAAGGCTTCATGTACGTCATGCTGAAGCTCCATACGGACATGTTCGCTGGGTTGCCGGGCATGCTGTTCCTGGGTGCCATGGGCCTGCTGCTGGTTGTGGCCATTGTGTCGGGGGTGGTGCTGTATTACCCCTTCACGCGCCGCCTGAAGTTCGGTGCGCTGCGCACCCAGCGCAGCACGCGCGTCAAATGGCTGGACTGGCATAACTTGCTGGGCATCGTCACGGTCGTGTGGCTGCTTGTGGTCGGCATTACCGGCAGCATCAACACGCTGAACCGGATCGTTCTGAGCCTGTGGCAGATGGATCAGATGGCCGAAATGACGGCGCCTTACCGGGGCTTGCCTCCCGTGACCCAACCCGCGCATCTGGAAGAATCCATCCGCGCCGCCCGCGCCGCCGTGCCGGACATGACCGTCAGCCTGGTGGCGTTTCCGGGCACAATGTTCTCCAGCCCGCACCACTACACCTTCTTCATGAAAGGCAACACGCCTGTCACGTCGCGCCTGCTCAAACCGGCCCTGGTGGATGCCACCACCGGCAAGCTGACCGATTCCCGCGACATGCCCTGGTACGTGAAGACGCTGTTCCTGTCGCAGCCGCTGCATTTCGGCGACTACGGCGGCCTGCCGCTGAAGCTGCTATGGGCCGTGCTGGACATCTTCGCTATTGTTGTCCTGGGCAGCGGCGTGTACCTGTGGCTGCGCAAGCCCAAGGCAGCGACGGTGCCCAAGACGCGTGTTGACGGCGTGCCAGAGCCTGCAAATGCCCTGCGTCACACCAATACTGACGAGGTCGCGCAATGAACCGATATGAGTCCCGGCATGTGCGCACCGATCACCTGCAATCGCCTGGCGAGGTTTTTCGCGTTCCTATCTGGCTGGGTGTGGCGTCCACCGTTGGCCTTGTGTCGGCGCTGCTGGGCGATGGGGTGTGGGATGGATTGTCGTGGGTGGCGATACTGGCCCCGGTTGCGGCGGTGGTGTGGGCTTGGCGTGGGCGGGAGGGTTGATGCTTGCAGCCCGATTCAGGCAGCAGCGGGCTTAGACCGTCCTGCAACCGGCTCTTCGTACTGTCCGCCCGCGCGATCAACTTCCAATTTGAAGACGTCCGGACGGTTGTAGTGGCCGGCGAAGTCCTGAAGCAGCTTCGAGCCGATCCACAAGTCGAGATCGAGATCCGCGTACAGGATCCCCTCGGCGCCGCCGGTAAGCGGACCCGCGAGGATCTCCGTGCCTGGCGACACGATGACCGACCCGCCATCAGCAATACCAGCGGCCAGGTCCTGGTCCGGCTTGTCGGTCAGCTTCGCGAGTTCCTTGTAGAAATCGTGGTCGATGACGCCGCACGCGCTAATGACGAATGCTTTCGACATAAGCGCGAAGTGTCGCGCGGTAAGGGTCGATATTTCAGCCAGATTGGGGGCGTCGCGGCTGACCAGAATGAAATGCGGAGGCCAGCTCATCGCGTGAACCCTGGGTCCACGCGAGATGATGTCGAAACCCGCCAAAGGATTCGAGTTTTCCGAGCAGGCCAATGCGCTGAGCGGGCCGAATGGCGTGTCGACAACGGTCAGCGTGTCGCCCCAACCGCCCCAGTGCACCATGCGCTCGTACCCGGTAGGCGTCAGCTTCTGGTGCTTGCCGATCAGCTGGCCATCAGGTGCGAAGAAGAGTTGGGTATTGAACATGGACCCGGAGTTCGTTCGCGAACGCTCGCACACGCCGATGATCACATAGCAATTCGCGTTGCGAGCGGCCTCGCCAAGCTTGGCAGTCTCTGGGCCGGGAACGTCGACGGCGCTTTTGTACAAGCGCACGTTAAGGTCGTTCAGTGGCTTCGAAGTTGCCGGCAGGAACTGGAACCAAGCCGGGTAAGCTGAAATGAAGCATTCCGGGAAGACGACGACATCAGCGGAATTCCTGCCGGCCTCACGAATCAGGTCGCACGCCTTTTGGGTGGTGGCAGCGGTATCCAGCGTGATCGGCGATGCCTGTACGGCCGCCCCGCGAACTGTCTGCTTCATAATCGTCCCCTGCTTGATTACTCGTTGAGGATCAACCACTACTTCGCGGATCGTGCTGCATGCAAAGGTGGCTATAAACTGCAATTCCCTGCGCTATATTTCCGACCCTATCGGGGCCGGAGCTTATTCGGAGGTTTGCAGCCTGTCAATGAATTTGGTGGCGCGGGAGGCGCGCTTAGGTGGGCTGGCATGACCCGAGAGGGGCTGCCCGGTATAGCGCTTATTTCAAGGCAGACATTGCCCCGCACCAATTGATCCACGTCGCGGTTGCGGCCTACCCCAGCAAGCCGCGGATCTCATCGACCGTACGTTGCAGTTCGCGCAGAACCTGCGGTTTGCGCTGATCACTTGCGCGGAACTTCAGCGTGGTAACGCTGATCGCCAAGGCAGGCGTGCCCTCGGGGCTGGGTACCGGCATGGCGAAGGCGGCCACATCGGTCATGACCAGGTTTTCGCCGTACAGAAATCCCTCATCACGCGCTTGCCTGACATGGCGCCGCACATCGTTGACACCCATGCGACAGTATTCGTGAAGGTAGGGCGCATTGGCCTCGACGATTCGCTCTGCTTCAGCCACCGGCAAACCGGCCAGCAGCGCAAGCCCCGCCGCACTGGCCGACAGGGGCCGCCGGCCACCCAAGCTCAATACGGTGGCCTGGATCGGAAAATTGCCCTCGGCGCCCCATACGCAAACAACGTCGTCGTACGAGCGCATCATCAAATAGGCGGAATCGTTGGTACGGTGCGCCAAGCCCTCTATCGCGCGGCGAATCGCCGGAAACGCCCTAATAGGCGGCTCCACGGCCAGCCCCAGCTCCATCATGCCCATGCCCAGACAGTAGCGGCGCGAACCCGCCACCTGCCTGACCAGTCTGGCTGCGCACAGCGATTGCAGAATGCGATGCACCGACCCCTTGCTGACATTGCTTTCGTCGCACAAGTCTTTTAGCCGCGCCCCGCCGGGCCCAGCGCGCGCGATCAGGCGCAGCAGCACGCAGGCGTGGTCAGTGGTTTGCGATCGTTCGGTGACACGGGATGCAGCATCTCCCATCATGTATTCCCATAAAGTCCGATTAAAGGACTTAGTATATTGATGAGGCGGGGTCGTTTCTATAAATTCGCCGTCAGAGAATCAATAATGGGTCCGATAAACGGACTTAAATGTGGAGACTGCCATGAAAAACTTGCGTACCGCCATCACCTCTTCTCTACTATGCGCGATGGCACTGGGCCAGTCCGCGCTGGCCAACGACTACCCTGATCGCGCGGTAACCATTGTGGTGCCCTATACCGCGGGCGGGCCTGCCGATCTGTTGATCCGGGCCATGGGCGAGTCGCTCAGCAAGACCTGGGGCGAGCCGGTCATTGTGGACAACAAGCCCGGCGCTAACGAAGTCATCGCCGCGCAGGCCGTCGCGCGCAGCAAGCCCGACGGATACACCTGGCTGGTGGCATCCGACTCAATCTTCAGCCTGAATCAGCATCTGTACAGCAAATTGCCCTACGATCCCATCAAGGACTTCGAGCCCGTCACCAAACTGGTTACCGCCAATCTGATGTTGGTAACCCGCAAAGACTTCCCGGCCAACAACGTCAAGGAATGGGTGCAGTACATCAAGCAGAACCCAGGCAAGGTGAACTACGGCTCGGTGGGTGTGGGCGGCGTGAATCATCTGGGTATGGCCTGGATTTCCGAACAAGAGCAACTGCAGATGCAGCACGTGCCCTACAAGGGCCTGGCACAGGGCCTGCAAGATATTGTCAGCGGCCGGCTGGACACGATGTTCGCGGTTATTGGCGGCGCAGTGCCTTTTCTGAACTCAGACCGCCTGAAAGCCATTGCCGTATCCGGCGACCAGCGGTCGGAAATCGCCCCCAACGTGCCTACCTTTACCGAACAGGGCTACCCCAAGTTCGACGCGTCGTTCTACTTCGCCATCGCGGCCCCCAAGGGCACGCCTGCGCCCATCATCGACAAGTTCGCCCGCGACGCCTCTGTAGTGGTTCAGGACGCGAATTTCCAGAAGCGCTTTCTGCGCGAGCTTGGCTTTGTGGGTGTAGGGGACACGCCTCAAACCTTCGCCGAATTTCTGGTCACCGACCGTGCCGAGGCCGCCGCCAAAGTAAAGGCTTCCGGCGCCAAACTGGATTGATGCACTCATGAAAAAAACCGACACCCTGCGCAGCGACATCGCCTGGAGCAGCCTGGACAAGATTGTTGTCCACGGCAACGACCTGGTGAACGACCTGATGGGCAAAGTGAACTTCGGCGACATGGCGTTTTTGTCTGTCGCTCGGCGCCTGCCCAGCCCGCAAGAATCCGCGGTATTCAACGCCATGCTGGTTACGCTGGTGGAACATGGACTGGTACCCTCTACCCTGGCGGCGCGCATGACCCACGCCGGCGCACCGGAAGCCATGCAGGCGTCCGTGGCCGCCGGGCTACTGGGCTTGGGCAGTGTTTTTGTAGGCTCGACCAAGAACGCGGCCAACATGCTGCAGCAAGCCTGGCGCTCGGCCCCGGCCGGCGCATCCGCGACAGAGCTGGCGCAAGCCATCGTCGCCGAACATCGCGTCGCGCGGCAAATCATTCCCGGCATTGGCCATCCAGTGCATCGCAACGGCGATCCGCGCGCGCGCAAGCTGTTCGAACTGGCGCAGGCTAACGGCTTTCATGGCAAACATGTGGAATTGATGGTTGCCGTCGCCGACGCCGCCCACGCCGCCACCGGCAAGCATCTGCCTGTCAACGCCACTGGCGCCATCGGCGCGCTGTGCTGCGAAATGGATCTGGGGCTGGACGTGGCGGGCGGCATCGGCATCATGGCGCGCGCCGTCGGGCTGGTTGGCCACATCATGGAAGAATCCCACCAGCCCATGGCATTGCAGATCTGGAATCGCGTCGACGAAGAAGCCACGGAGCACATGAAGCATGCCTGAACAAGCAGGGGGGCTGACGCCAGCCCAGGTCTTGCAGCGCTTCGCGCCCCACGACGGCACGCTGCACAGCGCGCTGCGCACCCGGGCGGCGGTGCAGCCGGATCACGTCTTCCTGATGTACCAGGGCGAGCACACCACCTACGCACAGGCCCTCCAGCAAGAAACCGCCTACCTGCGCATGCTGCAGCAACTGGGCGTGCGGGCGGGCGATAAAGTTGGCGTGATGTCGCCCGGGCACCCATCCACCGTATTCCTGCTGTTCGCCCTGGCGCGGCTGGGTGCCGTGCTGTCGCCCGTGAACCCGCAATACCAGGCGGCCGAGGCGCGCTACATATTCGAAAACGCAGAAGTCGTGGGCGTGTTCTGTGCGCCTGAACTGCTGGACACCGCCAAGGCGGCGGTCGCCGGGCTGCCACGACAACCCTGGGTAGTGCTGAACCGATCCGGCCAGGGTGCACGCAGCATCGACGAACTGACTGCCACCGCAGCCGCGCACCCCCAGCCTGTACCAGGTTTCACCGGCAGCGCCGACGAGGTGTGCATTTTCATTTACACCTCTGGAACCACGGGCTACCCCAAAGGGGTCATGCACAGCCAGTACAACCTGATCACCGCGGGCGAGGGGTTCGTTGAGCGCATGCATCTGCAGCCCAGCGACCGGCAATTGTGCGTGCTGCCGCTGTTTCACATCAATGCCATCTTCTATTCGCTGATGGGATCGCTGGCGGCCGGATGCACGTTGATACTGGAGCCACGGTTCTCCGCTACGCAATTCTGGCAAACCGTGAAAACCACGGGCGCCACGGCAGTGAACACGATCGCGGCGGCCAATACCATTCTCATCAACCGCCCGGATACCGAGTTCGTATCGGGGCATTCCCTGCGCAAAATCTACGGCGCGCCGTTCGACGAGGCCATCCACTCGCACTTCAACCAACGGTTCAATGTTCCGACGCTGATAGAGGGCTACGGCATGTCCGAAATCCCCGGCGTGCTGAGCAATCCCTTCGACGGCCCGCGCAAAGTGGCCTGCATGGGCAAGCCTTGCCGACACCCGCTGCGCGACGCTCCCCTGGCCGAAGTCATGGTGTTCGACGATGACGGGCAGCCCGTGCCCGTGGGCCAGACAGGCGAACTGGCCGTGCGCACGCCCATCATCATGAAGGGCTACTACAAGAATCCGGAACAAACCGAGGCGGCATTTCGCGATGGCTGGTTTCTGACGGGTGACCTGGCCTACCAGGACGAAGACGGCTACTTCTGGTTCGTAGCCCGCAAAAAGGACATTATCCGCAGACGTGGCGAGAACATCTCGGGTGCGGAACTGGACCGCGTACTGGGCTCGCACCCAGACATCCTGGAGGCCGCCACCATAGGCGTGCCATCCAAACTGGGTGAAGACGACATTCTGGCGGCCATCGTGTTGAAGGATAGCGCGGGACTTACGGCGATGGAACTGGTTGACTGGTGCAAACCGCGCCTGTCGCCGATCAAAGTGCCGCGCTATGTGGCCTTTGTGCAGTCTTTGCCGCATACGCCCACGCATCGCGTGGCGAAGTTTGAACTCAAAGCCGACCGGGCCTTGCTCGAGCGTGCGGTTGACACGCTGGCCGGCAGGCCAGCCTAAGCGCAAAAAAAACCGGCGCGGGAAGCGTCCTCGCGCCGGCTTCTTACTATCCGCTCGCTTAGAAGTGATAGGCAAAGCGCGCGTTGGCGGTCTGGCTGACAAACGAATCGCTGAAGTCGACGCTGTACCCCGCCTTGACCTCGAAACCGCCTGCCCGGAACAACTGCAGGCCCAGGTCCAGCTTGCCTAATAGCTCGGGCGCCTTGATATGGTCGGTGAACGTGCCGTTGTCGCCCGACGCATTGGCAAAGCTGGCATCGATGTGATGCGTGTTGTCCGGCGTATAGCGCAGCCCGACCGCCGCGTAGGCGCGCAGGCTGGTCTTTGCGTCCAGGTCCATGCGGCGGCCGAACTCCAGCATTGGCGAGAACGACACCGTGGTCTTGTCAGTACCCCGCACATCCAGCGCATAAGGAGAAGA
>DASPIV010000202.1:0-5466 GCA_035628955.1 Bordetella sp. | reverse complement strand
GGGCGAGTCGGGATCGCAGCATCCTACCGTTCGCGAGGCACCGCGTTAGTGCGTGTTTTCCCGTGGATGAAGGGGTTTTGCAACATGTTGCGCTGCGGCATGAGGCCCGCGCTGCCGCCCTGCCAAGAGTGGTTTTGCCATGAATCTGACTACGCAAGCGGTTGTTTGTTGCGACGCAATAAACTACGTTCCACGCAGGTTGAATTATTTTGTAACTCCCCGCGCAAGAGGGTGCCCGCGCCCACGGGCGCGGGCACCCAGGTCCGGTGCTCGGGGAAATCCCTGAAAAGGTAAAATGCCTGTTTTGCTCCTTCATACTTTCAAACGGCGCCCGCATCGTGTCTCTCGTCCAGCATTTGTCCGGTTCTTCCGTTCTTTCCGCCTTTCGCCGCGAACGTCTGCTGGCGCAGCTTCGGGAAGCCGGCCTGCCCATTGCCGATGTCTCCGCCCGCTACGAGCATTTCGTCTGCACCGACACCGCGCTGGATGACGCCCAGCAACGGCAATTGACCCAATTGCTGGACTACGGCACCGAGCCCGCCGGCGACGCGCCGGCCAAAAGCTTGGCGCTGCTGGTCATTCCGCGCCTGGGCACGATATCGCCATGGGCCAGCAAAGCCACCGATATTGCCCACAATTGCGGCCTGGCGGCAGTGCGCCGCATCGAGCGCGGCGTGCGCTATTTCCTGGTGCCCGAGCGGGGCCTGCTGGGTAGCGCCAAGGCGCTCGATGACACCATGCTGGCGCGCGCGGCCGATTGCCTGCACGATCGCATGACCGAGACGGTAGTCGACGCTGAATTCGACGGCCAGGCGCTGTTCCAGCCTCTGGCCGGCAAGCCCATGCGCACAGTGGCGGTGCAGGCCCACGGCCGCGATGCGCTGGTCGAGGCCAATACCTCGCTGGGCCTGGCGTTGTCCGAAGACGAAATCGACTATCTGGCGCAGTCGTTCACCAGCCTGGGCCGCGACCCCACCGATGTCGAATTGATGATGTTCGCCCAAGCCAACAGCGAACATTGCCGCCACAAAATCTTCAACGCGCAGTGGGTCATCGATGGTCAGCCGCAGCCGGAAACCTTGTTCGGCATGATCCGCGCCACGCACAAGGCGCAGCCGGCCGGCACTGTGGTGGCCTATTCCGACAACGCCGCCGTCATGGCGGGAGGCGCCGCGCAGCGTTTCCAGGCCGGCCTGCCGCAAGCGGGCGGGCAGGGTGGCGATGCCGCGCGCTACGTGCGCCGCGATGCCACCATGCATACCCTGATGAAGGTCGAGACGCACAACCATCCCACCGCCATCGCACCGTTTCCGGGAGCTTCCACCGGCGCAGGCGGCGAGATCCGCGACGAAGGCGCCACCGGCCGCGGCTCCAAGCCCAAGGCCGGCCTGACCGGTTTCACCGTGTCGCATCTGCGTTTCCCCGATGCCCCGCAGCCCTGGGAATCCGACCACCACGGTCTGCCGGCGCGCATTGCCTCGCCGCTGTCCATCATGATCGATGGCCCCATCGGCGGGGCGGCCTTCAACAATGAATTCGGGCGTCCCAATCTGCTGGGCTACTTCCGCACCTACGAACAAAGCGCCGGCGGCACCCGCTGGGGCTATCACAAGCCCATCATGATCGCCGGCGGCCTGGGCAGCATCGATGCCGAACTCACGCATAAAGAGGTCATTCCACCCGGCGCGTTGCTGATCCAGCTGGGCGGCCCGGGTTTCCGCATAGGCATGGGCGGCGGCGCGGCCTCCAGCATCAGTATGGGCAGCAACTCGGCCGAACTGGACTTCGATTCAGTGCAGCGCGGCAATCCCGAGATCGAGCGCCGTGCGCAGGAAGTCATCGACCGCTGTTGGCAACAAGGACAAGGCAATCCCATCCTGGCCATTCACGATGTGGGCGCGGGCGGCCTGTCGAACGCATTCCCCGAGCTGGTCAACGATGCCGGCCGCGGCGCCGTGTTCGACTTGAAGCGCGTACCGCTCGAAGAGTCCGGCCTGTCGCCGGCCGAGATCTGGAGCAACGAGTCGCAAGAGCGCTACGTATTGGCGATCTTGCCGCAAGATCTGGAACGCTTCGACGCCATCGCCCAGCGCGAACGTTGTCCGTATGCGGTGGTGGGCGTGGCGACCGAATCGCGCCAATTGCGAGTGCTCGATGGCGAGGGCCTGCCTGGCCTGGACGCCGAAGCATCGGCGGGCAGCGCCGGCATCCGCCCGGTGGACGTGCCTATCGACGTGATCCTGGGCAAGCCGCCACGCATGACGCGTGACGTGCAGCGCCAGCCGGGCGTGTCGCAACCGCTGGACCTGGTCGGTATCGATCTCACCGAGGCCGCCTACCGCGTGCTGCGGCATCCTACGGTGGCCAACAAGTCATTCCTGATCACCATCGGCGATCGCACCGTGGGTGGGTTGTCCAGCCGCGACCAGATGGTGGGCCCATGGCAGGTGCCGGTGGCCGATTGCGCCGTTACCCTGGCTGACTACGAAGGGTTCCGCGGCGAGGCCATGGCGTTGGGCGAGCGCACGCCGCTGGCGGTGCTGGACGCGCCCGCGTCGGGCCGCATGGCCGTGGCCGAGGCCTTGACCAACCTGGCCGCCGCCGACGTGGCTCGCCTGGAAGACATCAAGCTGTCGGCCAACTGGATGGCGGCCTGCGGGGTCGACGGCCAGGACGCCGCCTTGTACGACACCGTGGCCGCGGTCAGCGAACTGTGCCAGGCCACCGGGCTGTCGATTCCGGTGGGCAAAGATTCCCTGTCCATGAAAACCACCTGGGACCAGGACGGCGAAACCCGTCAGGTAGTGGCGCCCGTGTCGCTCATCGTTACCGCTTTTGCGCCGGTGGGCGATGCGCGCGCCAGCCTGACGCCGCAGCTGCGGACCGATGCGGGCGACAGCGTGCTGATCGTCATCGACCTGGGCCGCGGCCGTCATCGCATGGGCGGCTCCATCCTGGCGCAGGCCTACAACCAGCTGGGCGTCGGCGTGCCCGACATCGATGCGCCGCAAGACCTGCGCAGCTTCTTCATTACCATCCGCACCCTGGCCGAAGCCGGCGTGCTGCTGGCCTATCACGACCGCTCCGATGGCGGCCTGTTCGCCACGCTGTGCGAAATGGCGTTCGCCGGCCGTACCGGCATCTCGGTCAATCTCGATATGCTGACCTTCGATCCCGACTCGGCCGACTGGGGCGACTACAAGATCCGTCCCGAACAGGTCTCGGTGCAGCGCGATGAACTGACGCTCAAGGCGCTGTTCTCGGAAGAGGCCGGCGCCGTGATCCAGGTGCCGGCGGCGCAGCGCGATGCCGTCATGCAGGTGCTGCGCGGTGCGGGCCTGTCGGCCCACTCGCATGTCATCGGCGGGCTCAACGGCGCCGACACAGTGGAGTTCTTCCGCGACGGCAAAAAGGTATGGAGCGAACCGCGTGCCGAGCTGGGCCGCGCCTGGAGCGAAGTCAGCTACCGCATCATGGCGCGCCGCGACAATCCGGCCTGCGCGCAGGCCGAACTCGATACCTGGCAAGATGTGGCTGACCCCGGCCTGGCGCCGCGAGTGGCATTCGATCCGCAAGAAGACATCGCCGCGCCCTTCATCGCCACCGGCAAGCGCCCGCGCGTGGCGATTCTGCGCGAGCAAGGCTGCAACAGCCAGGTCGAAATGGCCTGGGCCTTCGATACCGCGGGCTTCGATGCCGTCGACGTGCACATGACCGACCTGCTGGCCGGCCGCATCGACCTGAGCACCATGCAGGGTCTGGTGGCGGTAGGCGGCTTCAGTTATGGCGACGTGCTGGGCGCCGGTGAAGGCTGGGCGCGCACCATCCGCTTCAACCACCGGCTGTCGGATCAGTTCGCCGCGTATTTCGCCCGCCCCGACACTTTCGCACTGGGTGTGTGCAACGGCTGCCAGATGATGGCGGCCCTGGCGCCCATGATCCCCGGCGCCGGGCATTGGCCGCGCTTCACCCGCAACCAGTCCGAGAAATACGAGGCGCGCCTGTCGCTGGTCGAGATCGCCGCCACGCCCTCGATTTTCTTCGCCGGCATGGAAGGCACGCGGGTGCCGGTGGCGGTGGCGCACGGCGAAGGCTATGCCAATTACGCGCAGCAGGGCGATTCCAGCAAGGTACTGGTGGCCGCACGCTATATTGATAATCGCGGCCAGGCTACCGAGGCCTATCCGTTCAACCCGAATGGCAGCCCGGGCGGCCAGACCTCGGTCACGACGGCCGATGGCCGCTTCACCGTCATCATGCCGCACCCCGAGCGCGTCACGCGCAACGTAATGATGTCGTGGGCGCCGCAGCAATGGGGCGCGGCCGACAGCGGTGGCGCCTACAGCCCCTGGATGCGCATGTTCCGCAATGCGCGGGTCTGGGTGGGATAAGCCCAGCCCGGCATCCGGCGGCAAGCATAGGGGGCGGCGACAACGCCGCCCCTTTTTGCAGGTACAGGCATAAAATCGGAGTTTCGCCCCTTTCGACAGGATCCGCGCCATGAACGCCCGCATTCCCGACGACGCATTGCCCCCCACCTTCGATCCCGACGCGCTGCAGGCTTTCGTCGACCGCCAGTGGGATGACGAGATCATCCCGGCGCTCACCGACTACATCGCCGTGCCGGCCAAGAGTCCCGCCTTCGACGCCGACTGGGAAAAGAACGCCTACATCGAGCGCGTGGTGCGCGATGCGGCGCAATGGGTCGAGGCGCGCAAGGTGGCGGGGCTGAAGCTCGAGGTAGTGCGCCTGCCGGGCCGCACCCCCGTCATCTTCTTCGACGTGCCCGCCACACGCGCCGACAGCGGCGATACCGTGTTGTTGTATGGGCACCTGGACAAGCAACCCGAGTTTTCCGGATGGCGTTCCGACCTGGGTCCCTGGACGCCCAAATACGAAGACGGCAAGCTCTACGGTCGCGGCGGTGCCGATGACGGCTATGCCATCTATGCCTCGCTGACGGCCATCATGGCGCTCGACGCGCAGGGCATTCCGCGGCCGCGCTGCGTGGGCATTGTCGAAACCTGTGAAGAATCGGGCAGCTACGACCTGCTGCCTTATGTCGATGCGCTGCGCGACCGCCTGGGCAATGTCGCCCTGGTGATCTGCCTGGATTCGGGCGCCGGCAACTACGACCAACTGTGGATGACCACCTCGCTGCGTGGCATGGTGGCGGGCACGCTGGAAGTGCAAGTGCTCGACGAAGGCGTGCATTCGGGTGATTCCAGCGGTGTCGTGCCGTCCAGTTTCCGCATCCTGCGCCATTTGCTCGACCGTCTGGAAGACAGCTCCACCGGCCGCCTGTTGCCTCAAAGCCTGCATTGCGAGATTCCCGCCGAGCGCCGCGAACAGGTGCGCGAAACCGCCCGCATCCTGGGCGATGAAGTATGGCGGCGTTTCCCCTGGAGCTGTGGCGCCGATGGCAGCTTCGTGCTGCCCATGACCACCCATCCCGAAGAGGCGTTG
>DASPIV010000201.1:0-3469 GCA_035628955.1 Bordetella sp. | reverse complement strand
GGTCGGTTATGTGACCGACGTGCAACGGCGCGACTTGCAACGGCTTAGATAGCCATTCTTTCCTTTTGGTAGATCCCTTCTGTCCCCGATTGGGGACAGATAGGGGTGATCTTTGCCGACGCATCGGCAAACCAGGCACAGACAAGGGTGCATCGCATGGACATGAGCGTTCCGTTCTATGTTGAGATCGCAGCAAATGAGAGGCTTGCCATCGGCACGGGCGACAGCGGCGCTACCATTGCCGAACTACGGCATTATCTGGAAGCGCACTACGATTACCTGCGCCGCCGGCTTGCCAACGACCTGGGTTGCCCTGACCTGGCCAGCGATTGCCTGCATGACGCCTGGCTGCGGCTGGGTGAATTATCCCTGTCTGCCCGCGTGCAACGTCCGGCCGCTTACGTGTACCGCGTGGCGCGCAACTTGGCGGTGGACTGGCTGCGCGGCGAATACCGCACGCTGCCGCTGGCGAATCTGGATAACCAGATCGACATGCCCGACCCCTTGCCTGGCCCCGCCCAGACGGCCGAGGCTCGCTCCGTGCTGGCGCTGCTGGATCAGGCCTTGAAAGGCCTGCCTTACCGGCATCGGTGCGTGCTGTTCGACTTGCGCGTGGAAGAACGGACACGCGCCCAGGTGGCCGAGACCTACGGCCTGTCTGTACGCAGCATCGATAATGTATTGCGGCAAACTTTGAGCCACTGCACAACCGTCTTGCAAGACCGGGATGTTGCGGCCCAGCCCCCTATGCATGCGGCCTGAGGGCAAGCGTATGCTGCATTCCATGCCTTGCTACGCCCGAAGCAGAAATACGCCGGCAGCAGCCGCACCCACTTGCAGCCGAATCACGCCGCGCAGGCAAGCTGTGGCGAGCTGGATTATCCGGGGCACGCCATGCCTGGCACGGCAAAGTAAATGGGCGATAGCAGCACGAGGCGCCGCCCCTGCGGTATGCCCTGGTTCAACCGCCGAACTTCTGCAGCAAGCCTTCCAGCAGCGGCCGGATGTTTTGCAGTTGTTCCAGGTGCACCGTCGACAAGGCGTCCAGTGTGTGTTCGGCCTGCGGTGTCAGCCTGAGCAGTGCGCGCCGGCCGTCGTCAGGGTCGGCCTTGCGAGCCAGCAGGCCCATTTGCACCAGCCTGCTGACCAGCTCGGCCGCGCTATGCGGCTTGATGCACAGCCGCTGCGCCAAGTCGGTGACGGTTGGCGCGGCGGCGCAAGCCTTGACGGCCAGCAAGGCCTGATGCTGTTGCGGCGCCAAGCCCTGGGCTTGCGCCTCGGCCTCGCTGAACAGGGCGAAACGGCGCAACTCGTGGCGAAAATTCGCCAGCACCGCAAAATCCGCGGGTTGCAGTGTCCGGACCTGGGCGCGGGCGTGGGGAGTCGGTAGCGTCAGTGCATCCATTACCTTGCGATAGTACGCATGGCTGGCCGCCATGCGGCATTAACAAATGATTAATGATCGGTAATGTTGGGCAGATCGCCGGCCAAAGTCGCGGTGGGCCTGGGCTAGAATGCGCCGCTACGGGCCCAGCCTATCCCGGGAGGTAAAACCATGTGGCGCTGCCTGATCGTCGAAGACGATACCGATAATGCCCGCTACATTGCCAACGGGCTGAAAGAACTGGGCTATGACCCGGTAATCGCCATGGACGGCCCCACCGCGCTGCAGCGGGCCACTACCGAGCATTGGGATGCCATCATCCTGGACCGTATGCTGCCCAATGATGTCGACGGCCTGTCGATTTTGTGGTCCTTGCGCGCGCTGGGCCGCAAGACGCCTGTGCTGGTGCTCAGCGCCCTGACGGCGCTGGATGAGCGCGTGCGCGGGCTGAAGGCCGGCGGCGACGACTACCTGACCAAGCCTTTTGCTTTTCCGGAACTGGCCGCGCGCGTCGAGGCGTTGATCCGCCGCTCGTCGTCCGGTTACGAACAGCGCCAGCTTACGGTTGCCGACTTGTCGCTGGACCTGGTCAGCGGCCAGGTCATGCGCGGCAACCGGCAAATAGCGCTGCAACCGCGCGAATACAAACTGCTGGCCTACATGATGAACAACGCCGGGCAAGTGTTGACCCGCACCATGCTGCTGGCCACGGTGTGGGGGTATCACTACGATCCGCAGACCAACGTCATCGACGTGCATATCAGCCGCTTGCGCCACAAGATCGACACCGACGGCGACATGCCGCTGATCCATACCGTGCGCGGCGTGGGCTATCGATTGTCGGCGCAGGCAGACACAGGCGGCCGGACCCACCCATGATGAGCCGCATGGGACGCTGGCTGCGCGCCATTTGGAGTTCGGTGGCTTTTCGCCTGACGCTGAACTACAGCATCCTGGCGCTGCTGACGTCGCTGCTGTCGCTGTTTTTCGTGTATTACCAGAGCGTGAAGATCCTGGAATCGCAGTTTTCGCGACAGGTGCAGATCACGGCGCAGCGCATGAACGCCCATTTTGAACAAGGCGGGCTGGCGGGCCTGGCGCGGGAAATATCGCTGGAGATGGCCGACCACGTCAACACCGACACGGAAATGTTCATGCTGCTGGACCCGGTGGGCCGCATGCTAGTGGGCAATATTGGCTGGGATCCTTCCGATGCGCCCTTGAATGGCAGCGGAGTCATGCGTTCGGTGCAACTGCGGGGCAAGCCGGTGCATGGCTACCTGGTTGCGCGCAGGCTGCGCGACGGCTCTACTCTGATCATCGGCCACGACCTGCGCGACCTGTACGAACTGACCGACCTGATAAAGAAGGTCAGCCTGACCGCCACGGGCGTGATTGCGCTGCTGGTGTTGCTGGGCGCCGTGCTGTTCAGGCGCGTATTGCAGCGCCGCGTCGAGATCATCCGGCGCACCGCGGCGCAGATCGGTGCCGGCGAGCTGGGGCAGCGCATTCCGGCACACCCCCGGCAGGACGAATTCGCGCTATTGTCCAGCGACATCAATCGCATGCTGGACCGCATTGAATTACTGATGCATGGCGTACGCAATGTGTCGGACGCCGTGGCGCATCAACTGCGCACGCCCCTGACTCGCATGCTGGTGCGGCTGCGCAGTATCGACTGGAACCAGGACACCCGCCAGGACATCCAGGTGCGCGTCGACGGATTGTCGGCCGAGCTGGAGGACTTGGTGAAGGTGTCGGAGAAACTGCTGCAGATCGCCGAACTGGAATCCGGCACGCGGCGCAAGCATTTCGAGCTCGTACGCCTGGACGTGATCGCGCGTGACGTCGCCGAGTTGTATGAGGCCGTGGCCGAAGACCAGCATGCGGAGCTGAGCTTTCATGGGGACGGCGCCGCGCCCCTGCTGGGCGACCCCGACCTATTGGCCGGCGCTATCGCCACACTGGTGGACAACGCCTTGAAGTACGCGGGCGATACGGCACGCATCCGCATTGAAACCCTGCAAACGCCGCAGGAAACCTGCGTGACCGTGATCGACAACGGCCCCGGCATTCCGCCGGAAA
>DASPIV010000200.1:0-18646 GCA_035628955.1 Bordetella sp. | reverse complement strand
CCGGGTGTCTATGGCGGACTGATCGACAAGATCCCGTTCGGGGCGTCAATGAACAAGGGGTTGACCTGGCGTATGGGGCAAACGCACGTGCGGCGCTGGACTGACGAGCTGCTCGATATCATCGTGCGCGGCCAATTGGATCCGTCCTTTGTCATTACCCATACCGAAAGCCTGGCCCGGGGGCCTGACTTGTATCGGACCTTCCGCGACAAAGCGGAAGGCTGCATCAAGGTCGTGCTCAAGCCCTGAGACTGCCCGCCATGAGCCGCACCCCGAGCGACATCGACCCCGACCAGCAGCCGAAGCGCCTGCAGGACTGCCGCCGCTGCGGGCTGTGGCGCGATGCCACCCAGGCCGTGGCAGGCGAGGGCCGGAAGTCGGCGCAGATCATGCTGGTGGGCGAACAACCCGGCGACAAGGAAGACCTGGCCGGCCAGCCTTTCGTGGGCCCGGCGGGCGCCTTGCTGGACCGGGCGCTGCGCGCGGCCGGGGTGGAGCGCAAGGCGGTGTATGTGACGAACGCCGTCAAGCATTTCAAGTGGCAGGCCCGCGGCAAGCGGCGCATGCACAAGACGCCGGCACAGCGCGAAATCGAGGCCTGCCATTATTGGCTGGAAGACGAATTGCGCGCGATACGTCCGCAGGTGGTGGTGGCCCTGGGAGCCACGGCCCTGCATTCGGTGATGCAGGCGAAATCCATCGCCCTGACACCGGTGCTGGGCCAGGTGCTCGAGCATGAGGGCCTGACGGTAATCGCCACTTATCACCCGTCGTTCGCCCTGCGCGCGCCCGATGCCCAGGCACGCCAGCGCGCCTTTGACGCCATCGTGGACGCCCTGGCCAAGGCGGGCCGGCTGCACCAGGGGCAGTAGTCCCATCGCCCTTGCGGGAAAGGTGCGCCGCAATTCATGATATACAATTAATTGATATGTCATTTATTTTTTAGCTAGCTTCATGACCGACTCTTTACGCGCCCAATTTGCTTCATCCGTGGCGCAGGCGGCGCGCAGCATGCGCCGCGCGGTCGACCGCCGCCTGCAGCCCTATGGCTTGACCGAGGCCACCTGGCTGCCCTTGCTGCGACTGTCCCGGGCGGACGCGCCCATGCGGCAGAAGGACCTGGCCGCCTCGCTCGGCCTGGACAGTTCTTCGGTGGTGCGTCTGATCGATGCCCTGCAGGCCGCCGGCCTGGTGCAACGCAAGGAAGAAGACCAGGACCGGCGCGCCAAGTCCATTGTGCTGACCGCGCGCGGCCTGGCCACGGTGGCCCAGGTAGAACGCGTGGCGAAGGACGTGCGCGACGACGTGATGAGCGACATTCCCGACGCCGAGCTGCAGCGCGCCGGGCGTCTGCTGGCGCGTCTGTGCGCAGCGCTGGACGCCGATAGCGCGGGGAGCGCGCCATGACGGCCGGCGCGCAAACCCTGGCGGACGGCTACGCGGGCGTAAGCAGCCCGCCGCCCCATGTGCCGCTGTGGCTGCTGGCGCTGTTCACGTTCAGCGGCACGCTGGCCATGCATATCTTCGTGCCGGCGCTGGCCATGGCGGGCCGCGACCTGAATGCCGGCAACGGCGCCATGCAGATGACGGTCAGCCTGTACATCATCGGGCTGGCGGTGGGACAGCTGATCTATGGTCCGCTGTCCGACCGTTATGGACGCCGCCGCGTGCTGATGGTGGGGCTGGCCATTTATACGGTGGCCGGCCTGGCTGCCGCGCTGGCGCCGCAAGTCTATGCCCTGATCGCCGCGCGCTTGTTCCAGGCGCTGGGCGGCTGCGCCGGGTTGGTGCTGGGGCGCGCCATGGTGCGCGATACCGCGGCGCCTTCCGAGGCGGCCAAGCGGCTGGCTTTGATGAACCTGATGGTGACGGTGGCGCCCGGCGTGGCTCCCATCGTGGGCGGAGCATTGGCCGCGTCGCTGGGCTGGCGGGCCGTGTTGTTCGTGCTGTGCGTGTTGGGCGTGGTCAATTTCGTCTTCGCGTGGCGCCTGCTGCCCGAGACTGGAGCAGCCATGGCGCGCGTGACCACCGCGACGCTGGCGCGCCACTACCGGCAATTACTGGCCTCGCGCGAGTTCCTGGGCTATGCGATAGGAGGGGGTTGCGCCACGACCTCGATGTTCGCGTTCGTGGCATCGGCGCCATTTATCTTTGTCGACCAGTTGCATCGCCCGGCCGACGAGGTGGGCCTGTACCTGGCGGTGCTGGTGTCGGGCGTGTGGCTGGGCAGCGTGCTGACGACTCGCCTGATCGGCAAGCTGCCGATGGCGCGCCTGCTGGTGGCAGGCAATGCCCTTAGCGCAGTCGCGGCCGTGGCGTTGTTGATACTGGTGCTGTCGGGCTATATCGCCGTGGCGCCCATCATCGTGCTGATGTTCTTCTACACGTTTGGCGCCGGCTTCGCGGGGCCTACCGCGCTGACACTGGCGATCAGCGTAAACCCCCGGGTGATCGGATCGGCATCGGGCCTGTACGGCGCCGTGCAGATGGCGGTGGGGGCAGTGTGTACGGCGCTGGCCGGGTTGGGCCCATCGCCCGCCCTGTCGACGGCGCTGGTGCTGGCCGGCGCCGGCCTGCTGGGCCAGCTGTCGTTCTGGACGGCCTCGCGCGGGCGCGGCGCGGCGGCCTAGTGGCCACTGGCCGCGCGCCGCGCGGTGGCATCAGCTTGCGTCGTCGGCCAGCACGATGCGGTAGATGGCCGTGGTGCCGCTGACCTCGTTGCCCACGATCAGCAGCGGCTCGCCGGTGGGCGAGTCGGCGGCGGAGACGAAGGCCAGGCCCTCGGGACCCAGGTCGCCTGCCGCGCCGGGGTCCGCGGCGGAATCAACGCTGAAGTCGCGCGAGTTCACGTAAGTGGCAAACCGGGGCTGGGCCGGATCGCTGATGTCGTAAACCATCACCCCGCCTATGCGTTCCAGGCCGACGAAGGCGTAGGTTTTGTCGCCGATCTTGCCCAGTGCAACGCCTTCGGGTTCGGGGCCCTTGTTGTCGCTGCGGTCATCGAACAGCGTTTCGTCATGCCCCGAATTGAACCATTCGGGATAACGCTCGGCGGTAATGCGCTCGAATTGGTCGCCCGAATCCCACACCAGCTTGCCTTCGGCATCGCGGATCGAGAACGACCGCGCGCCATAGGCATACAGCGTGTCGTAGACCAGCCGGCCATCGGCGCTGAGTTGCGGCGAGCCGTCGGCGTTCTGCTTGTAGCCCATGGTCCAGGTGACGTTCAGGCGACCCAGCAGTTCATCGTCGCGGCAGTCGCCCGGGTCGGTGGCGGTGGCGCCGCAATAGCCGAACACGGCGGGATCGAGCAGGCCGCCGGGCGCCAACTGGCGCAGTTGCGGCGGCAAGTCGTCGCCGGCGCGGCGGTCGAAGCCATCTTTGTGCACCAGGTGCTTGACGCGGAACTCATCGACAAAGCCCGGCGCCAGGGTGGCATCCAGGCCCAGCCACGCGCCGCCCGCATCGCGGCCCCAGTCCCAGTAGGCCGGGTTGTCTTCGCCCCAGGCGCGCCCGTCGCCTTCGTTGGCGGTAACCAGGTAGGTGGCGCCGCCGGCCGTGTAGGCTGCGATGGCATCGGGCATGTACAGGCCCTTGACGCCCGGCCAAGTACGAATTGCGATGGCGCCGTCGGCGTCGCTGACATCGAGCCCGTTGCCATCGGCGCCATGGTCCTTGGTGCCCAGCGGCAGGATCGCGGTGATGCGCGCAGCGGCCACGTCCAGCTTGGCCAGCGCATTGTTCTCTTGCAGGGTGATCCAGGCGGTGGCGCCGTCGGCAGCCACGGCGATGTATTCGGGTTCGATGTCTTGTGCGGCACTGGCGCGCGGCCCCACCAGGCGCACGCCCTGGCCGCGCAGCGTGGCTTCCTGCCCGTTCCACGCAGTGAAGCCGGCCGTGCGCGCAGCGGGCGCCGCCGGGTCGGACACGTCGATCACGCTGATCGAGCCTTCAGGATCGATGGTGTAGTCGTCGGACGGCTCGCCTTCGTTGGCAACCAGCACGGTCTTGCCATCGGGCGTGAACGTCACCATGTCGGGCAGGGCGCCCACCGGCACGGACCCCAGCAATGCCAGGCTGGCCGCGTCATACAGCGCCATATGGCCGGTATCGGTCTTGACGGCGGCCTGGATGGCAACGGCGACTTTGCCGTCGCGCACCGCCACGCTGTTGATCTCGGCGCCGGGCGACACGGCCTCGGCATCGAGCGTGCCCAGGTGCGCGGGGCTGGCGGGCGTACTCAAGTCCAGCACGTCGATCTTGCCGGACTGGGCATTGACGACAAAGGCGCGGCGGGTGGCCGGGTCGTAGGCCGGGATCTCGGCGGCGCTGACACCATAGCTGCCGGTTTCGTAGCGGCCGATCAAGTCGAGCGATGCAATATGCCGCGGCGTTTCGGCGGCAGGGGGCGGGGACTCGTCATCGCTATCGTTATCGTTATCGCTGCCGCTGCCGCAAGCAGCCAGTATCAGGGGCAGCATGGCGCACGCCGTGGCCAGTTTCCAGTTTTTCATATTATGGGTTTTGTTCAGGTTTGCTCAGGAGCGGACAGACTAGGGGGCCTTTGTTGCGGTTTCCTTACTGTCGCTCGGGTTTTGCGAGCGATGCCGGACATGGATGCCTGCGCATGACCAGGTAAATGCCGGCCACGGCCAGCAGCATGCCGGGCCAGGCCAGCGGAGGAATGGTTTCGCCCAGCACCAGGAAGGCGATGATGGCCGTAGTGGGAGGCACCAGGAAGAACAGCGCCGACACGCGCGACGCCTTGCCATGGCGGATCATGGCCAGCAGCAAGGTGATGGCGATCAGCGAATTGCACAGCACCAGATAGGCCAGCGAACCGAACAGCCCGGGAGTCCAGTCGATGTGCATGGGCTCGAGCCACAACGCCAACGGGGCCGACACTGCCAGGCCCACCGAATACTGCACCAGGTTGGCGGTCAGCGGATGCGTGTCGCTGCCATAGCGCTTTTCCCACAGCGTGCCGGCCACGATGGACAACAGCGCCAGCACGGCGAACAGCAGGCCGGCGGCAGAGGCGGTGCCGATCGACGATTTCGCCAGGATCACCAGCCCGGCGCCGGCCACGCCCAGCAGCAGCCCGGCCCAATGGCGCAGGCCGACGCGTTCGCCTGCCAGCAAGGGCGCCAGCAGTCCGACCAGAATGGGTTGCTGGGACGTGATCAAGGCTACCGCGCCGGCCGACAAGCCGAATTTCAGGCTGAGATAGGTAAAGGCAAAATAGCCGGCCTGCAGGAACAGGCCTACCAGGGCCAGGTGCATCCAGGTGCGTGGCGTGGCGGGCAAGGCGGGCCTCAGCCACGCGTAGGCGAGGCCCACCAGCGTCACCACGCAGGCATAGCGCAACGCCAGGAACGTCAGCGGATCGGCATAGGCCAGGCCCAGTTTCAGGAATACAAAGCCGGATGACCACAGCAGCAGGAACAGGGCGGGCGCGTATGTCATCCAGGCGGGGCCGGACGGGGATGGCGCGCGAGGGGGCGGCGGCTGCGGTTCGGGCATGGCGCAAGTGGCGTAGGGATCGGCTGTTATACCGCAGCGCGGCCCAGGGACCCACATTTACCGTAGCGGAATACAGAACAGCGCGTCGCCGGACCGGCTGGCTTGCGGCGGCGTTGCCAGGTGCCAAGTGCCAGGAGTCTGACCCCCCGCAGGGGTGTCAGACTCCGATGTGAACAGAATGTTTCGCCACGTCAGGTGTCAGGCACCCCTGCGGGGAGCCAGGCACCTGGCCAGGCCTGGCCGGGCTACTTGGCCATCAGGCCGAGATGCTCGATCAGCCCCTTGTCCTTGGCATAAGTCGCTTCGGCCCATGCCTGGTAGTCCTGGCTGTTGCGGTACGCCGGTTCCTGGTTCAACTGCTGCATCACTTCCATGCTGCGCGCCGAGAACAGCGCTTGCTTGAAGGCATCATGCAGAATCTGCACCACCTTGGGATCCATGCCTTTGGGGCCGGCCAGGCCGTAAGGTGAGCTGGACACCACGCCATAGCCCAGCTCTTGGGCGGTGGGTACGTCCGGCCAGCGTTTGGTGCGCTGTTCGCCGAACGTGACCAGCAGGCGCATCTTGCCCGAGTCCACGAACTGGTCCCAGCCGGTGGCATCGCTTTGCGCCATGATGTGCCCGCCCAGCAGCGCCTGCTGCATGTCGGCATTGCCCTTGAACGGCACATGATTCAGTTTCACCTTGGCGTTGATGGCAATTTCTTCCATCAGCAGGTGTGGCGAGGATCCCACGCCCGTCGAACCGTAATCGATGGTGCCCGGCTTGGCGCGCGCCGCTTCGATATAGTCGTTGAATGTCTTGAAGGGCGAGTCGGTGCGCACTGTGAAACCGAAGGTGTAGCCCGACAGGCCCAAAATGAAAGTGAAGTCCTTGATGGGGTCCCAGTCGGTTTTCATCATGTAGGGCATGCGCAGCATGCCCAGGGGATACAGGCTGATGGTATAGCCGTCGGGCTTGGCGCTTTTGGCCATATTGGCCGGGCCCAGCGTGCCGCCCGCGCCCGGGCGGTTTTCCACGATTACGTTCTGCCCCAGATGCTTGCTGGCATCTTCGGCAATGGCGCGCAGATGGCGGTCGGTGGATCCGCCCGCGGGAAAGGGCACGATCAGCGTGATGGGCTTGGTGGGAAACTTGTCTTGCGCCCAGGCCGGCAAAGGCAGCGCCGCACTCAGGACGGCGCCCAGTGCCAGCCCCAGGCAGGCGCGGCGGGTGGTTTTTCGATGCATGGTGGTCTGTCTCCTTTCCTTTATGGTGGTGGCCGGATCGAGCTCGCCTTGTTGGACTTGCCCGTTCCGGTAAAACCGGTGCCTGTGTTGCAGGGACACCGGCAAGCACGCGCCGGTACGGCTGGCGCGTCCTGGGAGGCTGGACGCTATTCGGCTGTCATGCCCTTGTCGCGTGCGAGCGTTCCCCATTTCTGATAATCGTCGGCGATGCGCCGGGCCATGCCGGGCGCCGGCTCGAAGTGTGCGAGGGTGCCGGCACTGACCAGTTTTTCCTGCAGCACCGGGTCGGCCAGAATGGCCGCGAGTTCGGTGTCCAGGCGGTCGACCACCGCTTCGGGAGTGCCCAGCGGGGCCAGCAGGCCGCCCCATGACACGGCATTGAAGCCGGCGAAGCCTTGTTCGGCGATGGTGGGCACGTTGGGCAGCACGGATACCCGCTCGGGCGATCCCACCGCCAGCGCGCGCAGCTTGCCGGCCTGGATGTGCGGCAGGGCGGCCACCAGGTCGGCATACATCATGGGGACTTGTCCGCCGATGGTGTCGGTAATGGCCGGTACGCCACCCTTGTAGGCCACGTGCTGCATCTTGAACCCGCCCACGTCCTGCAGCAGTTCCATTGTCATGTGGCCGAAGCTGCCGGCGCCGGAGCTGGCGTAGTTCAGTTCGCCGGGGTGCGCCTTGGCATAGTCGACCCATTGCGCCAGGCTGGTGATGTCAGGCAGTTTGCCCGGATTGACCACCACCACGATGGGCAGGTCGTATACCGTGGCCACGGGTTGGAAATCCTTCGGGGTCTCGTAGCCGACGTTCTTGTAGAAGAAGGGCGCGAACAACGTAGGCGTGGCCAGCATCATCAGGGTATAGCCGTCGGCCGGCGATCGCTTGAGCAGGTTGGCCGCGATAGAGCCCGACGCGCCGGGGCGGTTCTCGACAATGACCGGCTGCTTCAGGCGTATCTCGAGTTGCTGGCCGACCAGGCGCGAAGCCACATCGGTGGGGCCGCCGGGCGGGAAGGGCACGATCAGCTTGATGGGGCGGCTGGGCCAGGATTCGGCCGCGGCGGCGCCCGCCATCAGGCAGGTGGCCGCCAGGGCCGTCAGACTGCGGCGGGTCATCGTAAGTAGGAATCGGGTCGTCATGCTTGCTTCTAGTGCTCCACGGGTGTTGCGCGCATCGCGGTGGCGACAAAGGGCGCAGGGGTAGGCGGCGGGCGTTCAGTCGTTATGGGATGAGGGCGTATCCGGTGTGTCGGGCAGCGTCAGTACCCCCTTGGCCCGCAAGGCCTGCAGCTCGGCCTCGGGCAGTTGCAGCAGGCGCTGCAGCACCTCTTTGGTGCCTTCGCCCAGCGTGGGCGGCGCGCACCGGATCGGCAGGCGCTGGCCGTCCAGGCGGTACGGGGGCGCGTAGACGTGCGTGCTGCCCGCGGCGGGATGCGGCATTTCGCGCAGCATCCCGCCCTGGCGCGTGCGTTCGCTGGTCAGCGCTTCGTGCAGGCCCAGCACCTTGCCGCAGGGAATGCCGCAGGATGTCAGGCGTTGCAGCAGCACATCGCGCGGAAATCCGCGGAACAGCTCGGTCACCATGGGCAGCAGCGTCAGGCGGTTCTTGGCACGTTCGACATTGGTGGCGTAGCGCGGATCTTCGACGATGTCGGGGCGCATGACGACCTGGCGGCAGAATTTGTCGAATTGCGCGTTGGTGCCCACCGCCACGATCAGTGGCCCGTCGGCGCATTCGAACATGCCATAAGGCACGATCGAGGGATGGGCGTTGCCATAGCGTTGCGGATCGTGGCCCAGCAGCATGGCATCCAGGCCGTAGTAGCTGCTGACCGTGATGCCGCAGTCGTAGAGCGCCATTTCGATCAGGCGCCCGCGCCCGGTGCGTTCGCGGCGGAACAGCGCGGCCAGTACGGCCTGGGCGGCATACATGCCCGTCATCATGTCGACTACCGCCACCCCGAACTTCAGGGGCGATTGATGCGCTTCGCCGTTGATGGCCATGATGCCGGTCTCGCCCTGGATGACCAGGTCGTAGCCGGGCCGCGCGGCTTCGGGGCCCGAGCTGTTGTAGCCCCCGACCGCGCAATAGATCAGCCCGGGCCTGAGGGCCTTTAGCTGCTCATAGCCCAGGCCCAGTTTCTCGGCGCCGCCGCTCTTGAAGTTGTGGATCACGACGTCGAACTGCGGCAGCAGGTCGTAGACGATCTTGATCCCTTCCGCCGACTGCAGGTCCAGCGTAATGGACCGCTTGTTGCGGTTCATGCTGTTGTAGTAGGTGGTTTCGGTGCGGCCGATGCGCATGCCCCAGTCGCGCGTGTCGTCGCCGCGTACCGGGTGTTCGACCTTGATGACTTCAGCCCCGAAGTCGGCCAGCACCTGGCCGCACAGCGGCCCCGCGAACACCCGGGAAAGATCCAGCACCCGGATTCCGTCGAGCGGAAAGTCCAGGCTGTCTGTGGACGTAGTGGTAGGCGGGGTATGGAGAGTCATGGCATCAGTCCTGGGGATTCAGCGCAATGAAACGGGCCAGATGATGATCTTCGTCGCCCAGTTGATGGTCGATCATGACCAGCCGCTTGGCGTAGTGGGCCAGGGGCAGTTCCCAGGTCATGCCGATGCCGCCGTGCAACTGGATGCACTCTTCGGCGACCAGGGTGCCCACGCGGCCGATGGTGTATTTGGCGGCCGACAGTGCGCGCTCGCGAGTGGCGTGGTCGGGGTGGTCGAGCTGGGCGGCGGCGTTGATGACGGCCGAGCGCGCCTGCTCGATTTCGAGCAAGACGTCGGCCATGCGATGCTGCAACGCCTGGAAGCGCCCGATGGGCACGCCGAACTGCTTGCGTGTCTGCAGGTATTCGAGGGTGGCGTCGCGCGCGGCGTCCATGGCGCCGACCGCTTCCGCGCACAGCGCCAGCAAGCCCTTGCCGATGCTGCGCTCGAGTATGGCGTGGCCTGCGCCGGGCCGGCCCAGCAGCGCGTCGGCGCCTACCCGCACGTCGGCCAGCGCCAGGTCGCCCGCGCGGCCACCGTCGATCAGCGGATAGCCCTGCACGTGCAGGCCAGGTGTGCCGGCCGGCACCAGAAACAGCGAGATGCCGTCGGCGTCGTCGTCCGCGCCGGCGGTGCGCGCCGACACCACGAACTGGCCTGCATGCTCGGCCTGCGCCACGACGGCCTTGGTGCCGTCCAGGCGCCAGCCTGCGCCGTCGGGGCGCGCGCGGGTCTGGACGCGCGCCAGTTCGTAGTGGGCCTGGGGTTCGGCATGGGCCAGCGCCAAGATCGTGGTGCCGGCCACCAGGGCGTCCAGTATTTGCTTCTGTGCCGGCGTGCCGGCGGCGGCGATTGCATCGCCGGCCATCAACGCATCGAGAAAAGGTTCGACGACCAGGCCGCGGCCCAGCGCCTCGAACACCACGGCGATATCGAAGCCGCTGCCGCCCAGGCCGCCGTCGGCTTCGCTGAACAGTGCGCCGATGGCGCCCAGTTCGGCATAGCGCTGCCAGAACGGCGCGCTATAGCCTTCGGGCGAAGCCGCGATGCGGTCGCGCACGGCGAACCCGTACTGCTCGGCCACGAAGCGTTTCAACATGTCCGACAGCATGCGCCGGTCTTCGGTATGGTCGAAATTCATGCGGCGGGTTCCTTACAGTCCGAGAATCATCTTCGAGATGATGTTCTTCTGGATTTCATTCGAGCCGCCAAAGATCGACAGCTTGCGGTTGTTGAAGTACTGGGCGGCCGCGCTGTCGGCGCCGGCCGGGCCGATGCGCGCGCCGTCATAGCCGTCTTCGAGCGCCTGCGCGACGTAAGGCCGCGCGTAGACGCCCATGGCGCGGCGGTTCAGGGCGGTGATTTCCTGGCGGATCTGGGTGCCGCGAATCTTCAGCATCGAGCTTTCGGCGCCGGGCGCGCCGCCATTGGCGGCCGCGGCCAGTACCCGCAGATTGGTGGTGCGCATGTTGTCGAGTTCGATCTCGACACGCGCCAGCCGTGCCGCGAAGGCCGGATCTTGCGCCAGCGGCCGGCCATTCTTGCGCTGGCGGGCGGCCACGATCTTGAGCTGTTGCAGGGCGGCGGTCGACAGGCCCACGCCGGCGATATTGGTGCGCTCGTAGGTCAGCAGGTACTTGGCGCAAGACCAGCCGCGGTTTTCTTCGCCCACCAGATGGGTCGCCGGCACGCGCACGTCGGAGAAGAACACTTCATTGACTTCGTGTTCGCCGTCCAGGGTGATGATGGGCCGCACTTCGATGCCCGGCGTGGCCATGTCGACCAGCAGGAAGCTGATGCCTTCTTGCGGCTTGCCTTCGCTGCGGGTGCGCACCAGGCAGAAGATCATGTTGGCGTACTGGCCCAGGGTGGTCCAGGTTTTCTGCCCGTTGACGATGTAGTGGTCGCCGTCGCGCACCGCGCTGGTCTTCAGCGATGCCAGGTCCGAGCCTGCTCCTGGTTCGGAGTAGCCCTGGCACCACCAGTCGGACCCGTCCAGGATGCGCGGCAGCCAGTAGCGCTTCTGGGCTTCGTTGCCGTACTTGATCAGCACCGGCCCCAGCATGCTCAGGCCGAAGGGCACGATGCGCGGGGCATGGGCCAGCGCGCACTCGTTCTCGAAAATGAACTTTTGTACGGGGCTCCAGCCGGTGCCGCCGTATTCGCGCGGCCAATGGCTGGCCAGCCAGCCGCGCGCGTTCAGGATGGCGTGCCAGGCTTCCATGTCAGCCTTGGCCAGATGCCGGTTTTCGCGCACCTTGCGTGCCAGTCCGGACGGCAGTTCGGCCGCGAGGAAGGCGCACACTTCGGCGCGGAAGGTTTCTTCTTCGGGAGTGAAATTCAGATCCATGGATGCTCTCGTGCTCAATAGATTTCAAACAGGCCGGCCGCGCCCATGCCGCCGCCCACGCACATGGTGACCACGGCATGGCGCGCGCCGCGCCGCCGGCCCTCGATCAATGCGTGGCCGGCCAGGCGCGCGCCGGTAACGCCGAACGGGTGGCCCAGCGAAATGGCGCCGCCGTCGACGTTGAGTTTTTCCGGCGGAATACCCAAGGTCTGCTGGCAATACAGTGCCTGCGAGGCGAAGGCTTCGTTCAGTTCCCAGAGGTCGATGTCGTCGACCTTCAGGCCGTGGCGCGCCAGCAGGCGCGGTACCGCATAGACCGGGCCGATACCCATTTCATCCGGCTCGCAGCCGGCGATGGCCAGGCCGCGGAAAGCGCCCAGCGGCTGCAGGCCGGCGCGCTCGGCGTCGCGCGCTTCCATCAGCACGCAGGCCGCGGCGCCGTCGGACAACTGCGACGCGTTGCCCGCGGTGATGAACTGGCCCGCGCCCCGCACGGGCTCGAGCCTGGCCAGGCTTTCGTAGGTGGTGCCGGGGCGGTTGCAGGTATCGGCGTCCACCGTGACCTCGCGCTGCGTGACGGCACCGGTGGTTTTGTATGTCACGGCCATGGTGGTGGTGACGGCAATGATTTCGTCGCGGTAGCGGCCAGCCGCCTGGGCTTCGGCCGTGCGGCGCTGGCTTTCCAGGCTGAGCCGGTCCTGGGCTTCGCGGCTGATGCCATAGCGCGCCGCGACGATGTCGGCGGTTTCGATCATGGGCAGGTACAGCGCCGGCTTGTTTTCCAGGATCCACGGGTCGGTGCCGGCATTGGGATCGTCGCGCGTGCGGATGTGCGACACGCTTTCGACGCCGCCGGCGATCATGGCGGGCGCGCCGTCCATGACGATGCGGGCCGCGGCGCTGGCAATGGCCTGCAGGCCGGATGCGCAAAAGCGGTTGACGGTGGCGCCGCCCACCGTGACGGGCAGCCCGGCGCGGATCACTGCCTGGCGGGCAATGTTGCGGCCGGCCGTGCCTTCCGGGTAACCGCAGCCCAGAATGGCGTCTTCGATCAGTGCCGGATCGATGCCGGCGCGCTCGACCGCGGCGCGCACGGCAAAGGCGGCCAGGGTGGGGCCCGGCGTCAGGTTGAATTCGCCGCGATGGGCCTTGGTGATGGGCGTGCGGGCGGTAGAGACAATGACGGCTACGCGCATGGCATAAGCTCCGGAAGTGGGTAGGGCCGTGGCGGCTCAGGCGCGGTTCAGGCTGGCGAAAGTCTGGCCGTTGCCGGCCAGTTCGACCAGCAGCGGCGAGGGTTTCCAGAAGTGCGGGTCTTCCGGCGCGAATGCGCGGATGTCGGCCAGGATGCGGGAGAGGCCGGCCTGGTCGGCGTAGTGCATCGGCCCGCCGCGATAGCGCGGAAAGCCATAGCCCGACAGGAACACCACGTCGATGTCCAGCGGGCGCAGGGCAATGCCCTCGCGCAGCACGTTGGCGGCTTCGTTGACCATGGCGGCCAGGTAGCGGCGCAGGATGTCTTCCTGGCTGAACTCGCGGGGGGTGACGCCGGCGCGCCGGCGTTCGGCATCGATGATGGCCAGCACTTCCGGGTCGGGCTTGCCGGTGCGTGCGCCATCGGGATACAGGTAGAAGCCACGGCCGGTCTTCTGGCCGAACCAGCCGCGTTCGCACAGCCGGTCGGGAATCTGCACATAGCGCAGCCCGGGGTCGCGCGTGGCGGCGCGGCGCTTGCGCGTGGCCCAGCCGATATCGCCGCCGGCCAGGTCGGCCACTTGGTAGGGGCCCATGGGGTAGCCGAACGCGCGGGCCGCCTCGTCTATCTGGTAGGGCGAGGCGCCATCTTCCAGCATCAGGTCGGCGGCCTGGCGGTACACCGCCAGGATGCGGTTGCCGATGAAGCCGTCGCACACGCCGGCCCGCACCGGTGTCTTGCGCAGGCGGCGTGCCAGTTCGAAGCCGGTGGCCACAGTATCTGGCGCGCTGCTTGTGCCCACCACGATCTCGAGCAGCTTCATGATGTTGGCCGGCGAGAAGAAATGCAGGCCCAGCACATCGGCGGGCCGGCCGGTGGCCGCGGCGATGCGGTCGATATCCAGGTATGAGGTATTGGTGGCCAGCACCGCGCCCCGCTTGGCGATGCGGTCGAGTTCGGCGAACACGGCGGTCTTGACGTCCATGTCTTCGAACACGGCTTCGACGATCAGGTCGGCGTTCGCCAGGGCGCCGTACTGGGTGGCGCCGGTGTAGCGCGCCATGCGTTCGGCCTTGCCGGCGGCATCCAGGCGGCCTTTCCCGATGAGCAGGTCGTAGACCTGTTCGACACGGCCGCGGCCGCGTGCCAGGGCGTCGTCATTCTGTTCCACCATCACGACCGGCAGGCCCGCATCCAGCATGGCCACGGCGATACCGGCGCCCATGGTGCCGCCGCCGATCACGCCCGCGCTCTGCAGCGCACGCGGCTGGGCCTGGCGCGTTTCGGGGGCCTTGGCGGTTTCGCGCTCGGCAAAGAAGGCATGTACCAGCGCGGCGCGCTGCGGGCTTTCCAGGCATTGCAGGAACAAGGCGCGTTCGGTGCGCAAGCCTTCGTCGAAAGGCTGGTCCAGCGCCGCCTGGACGGCGTCGACGATTCTGGCGGGCGAGAACAGGCCGCGGCGGCGCGACTGGACTTGCGCGCGCGCGGCGTCGATGGCGGCCTGCGCAGCGGCGCGGTCGGCCAAGGCTGCCGAGGCATCCCGGGTACGGCGCGGGCCGGCGCCTTGCGCCAGCAGCTCGCGCGCATAGGCCAGGCCGGCCGCCTGCGCGTCGGGACCGGTGTCCATGCGATCGACCAGGCCCCACGACCGGGCTTCGTCGGTGCTGGCGTGGCGACCCGACAGCATCAAATCGAGAGCGGCCGCGGCGCCCGCCAGGCGCGGGGTGCGCTGCGTGCCGCCGGCACCGGGCAGCAGGCCCAGGTTGACCTCGGGCAGCCCCAGCTTGGCGCCGGGCAGGGCCACGCGATAATGCGCGGCCAGGGCGATTTCCAGGCCGCCACCCAGGACGGCGCCGTGCAGCGCCGCAATCACGGGCTTGGTACTGGCTTCAATGGCGTTGCAGACATCGGGCAGCGCAGGCGGCTGGGGTGGCTTGCCGAATTCGCGGATGTCGGCACCAGCGATGAAGTTGCGTCCGGCGCCCACCAGCACGATGGCCTGGACGCCCGCATCCGCCTGCGCGGCCTGGATCGCGTGGGCCAGGCCACGCCGCACGTCGGCGTTCAGCGCGTTGACCGGAGGATGATCGATGGTAAGGACCAGGATACCGTCGTGCCGCTGCGATGCAACGGCGCCATAGGGCGCGCGTTCTGCCATGGGTCGTGTCTCCGGGGGTGCAGGCCATGCGGCCTGTCTGGTGTGATGGGCTTGCGTGTATCGCCCTTTATTCTTGATCAGCAAGTTAATCTTGACAATGGCATCAAGAGTTGACACTGCGTACAAGAAAATTTGACAATACCTCGCTATGGATACCAAAGCGCTGACACTGCTGGTCGAAATCCTGGATGCCGGCAACCTGAGCGAGGCCGCGCGCCGGCTGAAAATGACCCGCGCCAACGTCAGCTACCACCTGGGCCAGCTGGAGCGCGCCGTGGGCATGCAACTGGTGCGCCGCACGACGCGCCGGGTCGAGCCCACTGAAATCGGCCTGAAGCTGTACCAGCACGGCTGCAGCATCCGCGATGAACTGGCGGCCGCCCACGAGTCGGTGGAAACGCTGGGCAAGACGCCGCAGGGCCGCGTGCGCCTGAGCGTGCCCAGCGGCTATGGCCAGTTCGTCATGTCGCCCTGGCTGCTGGAATTCAAGCGCAACTATCCGGGTATCGTGCTGGACGTGCTGTTCGAGAACAGCGTCGAAGACTTGCTGCGCGATGAGGTGGATATCGCCGTGCGCATCACGTCCGAACCGCCCGGCCACCTGGTGGCGCGCGAACTCGGGAAGGTGCGCTATGTCGCTTGCGCGTCGCCGGCCTATGCGGCGCGGCGGGGCCTGCCGCAGCGGCCCGAAGCGCTATGCGGCGCACCCATCATCAGCGCCGCGGTGATCGGCCGGCCGCTGCGGCTGTCGGCCTACCAGGGCAGCCAGCGCCAGCAGATAACGCTGGACCCGACCGTGGTGTCGCGCAACTATCCGTTCTTGCGCGATGCGGCGCTGGCCGGCTTGGGCGTGGCGGTGGTGCCCGACTACGTGGTGTACGAAGACGTGGCCCAGGGGCGTTTGTTGACCGCGCTGGATGCCTGGCGCCTGAGCATCTTCGGCCGTGGCATGTATCTGCTGTACATGCCCAGCCGCCATCATCCGCGCGCGCTATCGATGTTGATCGAGTTCATCCTGGACAAGGCGCATGCCGCGCATGAAGGCAGGCCGGGGCTGTTGCCGAGCAAGTGAAAACGGGCGGTGGCGCAGGTGTGGCTGCCACGTCTGCCAGGTCTGCTGGCGGGAGCCAGACACCTGATACACCGCAGCCGTCAGGCGCCTGCGGAGCCTGGCGCGCACAACTTCAGGAATTCCATCACCGCCTGGCCGGCCAATTGGGCATCGCCGGCGGTCATGATTTCCTGCGGGTTGTGGCTGACCCCGCCATTGCCGCAGCGCACGAACAGCATGCTGACCGGCACTACCCGGCCCAGCAGCATGGCGTCGTGGCCGGCGCCCGAAGGCAGTTCGGCCACGGCCAGCCCTTGCGCCGCCACCGCTTGCCGCCACAGCGCCTGGTGCGGCGGCGAACAGGGCGAGGCCGGCACGCGCATCAGTTCTTCCGATTCATGGCCGATGCCGCGGCGCGCGCAGATTTCGCGGATGCTGGTGTCGATATCGGCCAGCGCCCGGTCGCGTTCGGCGTCGTGCGCGGCGCGCACGTCCAGGGTCAGGTGACAGGCGCCCGGAATGACATTGATCGACCCGTCGGGGACGTGCAGCATACCCACCGTGCCGACCAGCCCGGGCTCTTGCCGGCAGCGCGATTCGACCGCCAGCACGATCTCGGCGGCCGCGCAGGCGGCGTCGCGGCGCAAGTCCATCGGCGTGGTGCCGGCATGGCCGGCTGCGCCGGCAAGCACCAACCGGAGCCGCACGCAGCCTGCAATCGAGGTGACCACGCCCAGCGGCAGCGCGCGCTGGTGCAGCACCGGGCCTTGCTCGATATGCACTTCGAAGTAGTGATGCAGGCGCGGATCGGCCGTCTGGCTGGCGGCCTGCGCGGGGTCCAGGCCGGCGTCCTGCATGGCGTGGCGCATCGTGATGCCGTCGGCATCGCGCTTGTCGAGCTGGGCCGGGTCGAACTGGCCGATGTAGGCCGACGAGCCCAGGAACGAGCCGCCATAGCGCACGCCTTCTTCTTCGGCAAAGCCGATGACTTCGAAATCGAAGGGCAGGCGCTGGCCGCGCCGGTTCAATTCGGCCACCACGGCAATGGGCAGCAGAATGCCCAGCCGGCCGTCGTATTTGCCGCCGTTGCGCACCGTGTCGTAATGGCTGCCGGTGGCCACCAATACTGGCTCGGCGAGGGCAGGGTCGGCCCGGTAGCGGCCGATGATATTGCCCACCGCGTCCTGGCGCACGCTGTCGAAGCCGGCTTCGCGCATCCAGTCTTCCAACTGGCGCGCCGTGGCGCGGTGCGCAGGGGTTAGATAGGTACAGGTCAGGTTGCCGGGATGGTCGGACCAGCGCGACAGGGCCTGGGCATGGGCCATGACGGGGTCGCCGTAATCGGCGGTGGCGGGCGTGGCGGCAGAGGCGGGCATAAGCGTGCGGATGACGGTCGAGTCCTTGCTTATAACATCGCTGGCGGCGCGCCGTAGAATGCCGGTTTATGCTTGGACGGGCTAAGTGATGACTGTCTCCGATGCGGACGCCGACCTGGTGCATTGGTCGCGCGTGGCCGACCAATAGGATCGCCTGGGCACGCGCGCCCGGCCATCCGGCACGCTGCTGGTGTGTATCGTGCATCCCTTCGCCGATCGCGGCCGCTGGCCTGAGCCCGGCGGCGGGCCAGGCGTTCAGCGCCGTGCCGCCACCAGCAGCATCATGGGCCGCTCTTGCTCGTCGTGCAGCGCCGGCTGCGCTGCCAACTGCTCGGCACTGGGACCCCAGTCTTCGACGTGCGCCAGGGTGAACCCGGCGCGCATGACGGCGTTGAGCAGCGTGCCCAGCGTGCGGTGCTGCTTGATCACGCCCGGCGCCAGCCAGTCGGTGCGGCGCGGGCCTTCGATCTGGTAGCTGTCCACCGGCCATGTGCGGCGGCCCCGGGCGTCGGTGACCCAATCGGGATGGCGCGCGGCCATGTAGATGGGGTGCTCGATCGAGAACACCAAGCGGCCGCCCGGCACCAGGGCGCGGTGCACGGCGCCGAACAGCCGATCCAGGTTTTCCAGATAGTGCAGGGTCAGCGAACTGTAGGCCAGGCCGAAGGCGGCTTCGGGCAGCGCCAGGGTTTCCAGGTCCGCCTGCTTGTAGGTGATGCCCGCGTCTTGCTGGCCGGCTTGCGCGTCGAGCTGCGCGGCGCGTTCGAGCATGCGGGCGGACACGTCCAGCCCCAGCACGCGGCGGGCGCCATGCGCAGCCGCCCAGCGGCAGAACCAACCGTAGCCGCAACCCAGATCGACCACGTCCAGTCCGCGCACAGGGGGCAGCAGCGCGCGCAGCGCCGGCCATTCGGGCGCGCCGTCCAGGCCATCGACCGAGCGGCGCAGCCGGGCATAGCCGGCGAAGAAAGCCGGGTCGTCGTAGATATTCTGCGTCATGCAAAGAGTTATAACCCGGCGCCGCTCCGCAGTAGACTCGGTGCCATGTCTACCTTGCACACATCCGATCCGCGCCCGCCGCTGCCGCATGTGCAAGCCTGGTATGCGCGCCTGCAAGCCAGGCCCGCATACCGCCGGCATGTCATGATTCCGTTTGAAGAGCTGCGCGGCCGGTTGGAATACTGAGCCGTTTCCCGACCCCCAGGAGACCACTATGTCGTTTCAAGGTAGCTGCCATTGTGGCGCCGTCCGGTTCACGGTCGATGCCGCCCC
>DASPIV010000199.1:0-5080 GCA_035628955.1 Bordetella sp. | reverse complement strand
CGGCTCTGCATACAGACCTGGACTCGATGGATGCGCGGGAAATGGGGCAGCGCATGCGGCGCGACCAGACGCTGTGGCTGGAACTGATCAAGGCGGCCGGTATCCAGCCAGGCTAGGCGAAGCCGGCCGGTTCAGGCCGGCCGCCTGCGCAACAGGTACTTCTGTTGGCCTTCGAGTACCAGTTCGCCGCGCTGGTTGTGCACGGTCGATTTGAGCGCCAGCACACCTGTGGTCCGGTTCGGGACGAGTTCCATGACTTCCAGGACGGGATATACGGTGTCGCCGACAAACACCATGCCCAGGAAGCGGCTGCTCTGTTCGATGAACCCCTTCAGGGAATCTTCCACGTAATAGGCAAAGAAGCCAGCTCCACCGCATGTCTGGGCCAGCACCTGGAACCCATGCGCGAGCATATGCGGCATGCCGCGGGCACGGCAATATTCGACGTCATAGTGCACCGGGTGGTTATCGCCGCTTGCCATCTGGAAGGCCGCGAAGACACCTTCCGTCATCGTGCGCGAGGGCAGTACAAAGCGATCTCCGATGCTGAAGTCTTCAAACCATTTCGTTTCCACCATGCGATGGTGGCGAGGATCGAATGTGTGTTCTTGTGTCATGGTGTCGTCGAGTTTCCAGCGGTGCGGCCGAGTGTCCCCAAGGAGCGCAGTTCGCCGATATCAGTCGAAGAATAGCCGGCTTCCCGAAGGATTTCTTCAGAATGTTCGCCCAGCAGGGGCGGGGTTCGAGAGGCTTCGCGCGCCTGGCCGCCGAAGCGCACTGGCAGGCCGACATTCTGGATGTGGCCGAGCACGGGGTGCCTGGTCTGGGTCATCAATTGACGGGTGGAAACCTGCGGATGCGCGAGTGCCTGGTCGAGCGTGTGTATGGCCGAGCAGGGAACGCCCGCTGCCTCGAGCAAGGCCAGCCATTCTTGCACTTCTTTTTGGGCCACGCGTTCCTGCACGATGGCGACAATGCGATCCAGGTTGGCAACACGGACGGCATTGGTTGCGAAATCAGGATGATCGACGATTGCCTGCAGGCCGGCCGCGTCGCACAGGCGACGCCATTGTGCTTCGTTGCCCACGCCGAGCATGATGAGTCCGTCTTTGGCCTGGAAGGCCTGGTAGGGTGCCATCGCGGGATGCGCTGTACCCATGCGGCGCGGTAATTTTCCGCTGCGCCAGAAATTCTGGATGGGATACGTCATCAACCCCAGTGCCGAGTCGAGCAGGGAAACCTCCAGATAGGTGCCTTGCCCGGTATTGCCACGTTCCAGAAGCGCGGCGAGAACGCCGCTGAATGCGTAGATGGCCGTGGCAATGTCAATGGGTGAAAAACTTGCCCGCGCCAGGCCGCCGTTTGCATCGCCCATGGTGGCCAGCATGCCGCTGAACGCCTGCAGCATGACGTCGTAGCCCGGATCGTTGCCTTTTGGCCCGTCGCGTCCGTAGCCGGAGATTTCGCAATAGACTAGGCGGCTATTGCTTTTTTTAAACGTCTCGTAATCGACGCCAAGGCGGGCCGCGGTGCCGCCGCCGAACCCTTGCAGCACGACATCCGCTTGCGAAGCCAGCCGTTGTATGACGCCGCGCGCCTGTGGGTGCTTCAGGTCCAGTGCCAGGCTGCGTTTGTTGTGGTTGACAGACAAGAAAGTGGCAGAGATCTCGTGGTCTTGCGGTTGCCACGAACGGGTATCGTCGCCGGTACCCGGCGGTTCGATCTTGATGACATCTGCTCCCAGTTCGCCAAGGTACTGCGCGCACAAAGGGCCGGCGATAACCTTGCTGAGGTCCAGGACCCGCACGCCCTTGAGCGGCTTCAGTCGCATGAGCGGTCCTGCGGCGTGCCAGGATACCCAGGTGAACAGGCGGTTTGAGTGGTGTTCGGCATGTTGGTCTCGTAGCGTTCCGGCGCTTGATGTGCGTCTTGTCCGACCGATGCTACAAGCCTTGCCGGCGGCGGTCTATTCAAATGATCTGATGTTCTGTTCAGATTCGATCGGCCTACGTGCCCATGCCTGGCGGGGCGCACGCCTGCGCAAGCGCCCCGAAGCCTTGAACAATAGTTCAAATCATTTGATTTGTTCGGTGGTGCGACGCAGCCTACTCTGTCTTTATAACTACAGGCAAGGAGACAACATGGTAACCCGCAGGCAGTTCTCGGCTGTGTTGCTCGCGTCGCTGGGCGCGTGCCTGACGCCATATGCATCGGCCCAGGATCTCGGATCCCAACCCATTACACTCGTTGCTCCTTTCCCGGCAGGATCGGTGACCGACGCGGTGACGCGGGTGCTGGCCAATGCGCTCGGCAAGGCGATGGGGCAGACGGTAGTCGTGGAAAACAAGGCGGGTGCCCAGGGAACGATAGGCGCCGCCTATGTGGCCAACGCGAAGCCGGACGGACACACCTTGTTGGTCGGATCGTCGGTCATGTTCGTGGCCAACAGCTTGTACAAGAAGCTGTCTTACGATCCGGTTCGAAGTTTCACGCCAGTGGCCGGGGTGGGCTCCACCGCAATGATGTTCCTGGTATCGAATCCCTCGCCGATAAACAGCATTGCCGAGTTGGCCGAAGCCGCAAAGCAAGGCGCGCCTCTTACGATGGCCTACGGGTCTCCTAGTGGACAGGTGGCGGTTGCTCTGTTCGCGACGGTGACCGGAACGGAACCTATCGGGGTCAGTTATCGCGGCATTCCCCAGGCCATTACGGACCTGATAGGCGGACAGGTGCAGGTTGCCGTCGTGGATATCGGCAATGGGCTCGCGCAGGTACACGGCGGCCGGGCCCGGGCATTGGCGATTTCATCGGCCCAGCGCTTTGCCGGCGCCCCGCAGGTTCCAACGCTGCAAGAGGTATTTCCCGAGGCCAGCGGAGCGCTTGAGACCATAATCGCAATTGTGGCCCCCGCCGGGGCTCCACCGGCCGTCGTGCGGGAACTGGAGTTGGCATTCAATCGGGCCATGGCTACCGACGAGGTGCGGCAACAGTTTCAGTTGCTGAATACGTCGGTGCTTTCCCTGTCGGCCGAAGGTTTGCAGGCCCGTATCAAGGACGATAACCTGCGTTGGGCAAGCCTGATGGAGAAGGCCGGCATCCACCCGCAGTAGTTCAGGCCGATTCAGACTTGGGGCCGTCATGGGGCAATGCCAGGATGTCGCACATATCGACAAACCGCATGGCCGCTGGGGATAAGGAATGGCCCCGGATTTTGGTGATCGCGATGGTGCGCTTCATGGCGGGCCGCACGATCCGCGAAGTCTTGATCGACGCACGCCGCGGAATTGCAACGGCCGGAAGAATGCCGACTCCCAGGCTTGCATCGATCATTGCGATGACGGTATTGACACTGGTGAACTCATAACTCAGATCAAGAGACAGCCGTTCTTTCTGAGCAGCATCCAGCAGGTGCTGGCGGAACTGCGAGGCGCCCAACGCCAGCAGGCGGGCCTTGGCGAGTTCTTTCAGCGAAATGGCACGCTTGCCCGAGAACGGGTGATCGGCCGGGAATACCGCGACGTATTCGTCATCGAACAGCGGCCGGCTTTCAAAATCACCGCCGGGGTCCGGCTGCAGGCCGATTCCGAAATCCACTTCACGCTTTCGTACGGCGGCCAGCAGGTCGGGTTGGGTCATTTCGCGGACTTTCACCATGATGCCCGGGAAATCCTGGGCGAATCGCGTCAACAGGGCAGGTAGCCGGGTACCTGCCACGGTTGGTACACACGCGAACGACAGGTTGCCCTGATGCAGGTCAGCCACGCGCTGTATCTGCTCGAATGCGACATCGAGTTCGGCCATGGCCTTGCGCGCACTGATCATGAGCTTCTCACCCTCGGGCGTGAGTTCGACTCGGCGCGTGGTGCGGTGAAACAAGCTCACCCCCAGGCGCTCCTCCAACTGCTTTATTTGCATGCTGACCGCCGGCAGCGACAGGTGCACCTGGGTACTGGCTTCGCGGAAACTGGCGTTTTCGGCGACAGCGAGAAAGGTCGATAAAAGATTGAAATTCAACCTCATTTTCTTGCCCCTTGAACAATCGTTTAAATTATTTGACTTGTTGCTGGTGCGTCGCAATCCTAGCATCGCTTCAAAGGTAAATGCGAGAGGCGCGCGAAATGATCAAGTACGACGTATTGAATGGCGTGGCCCAGATTCTTTTGGACGACCCGCCTGTCAACGGCATCACAAACGAGATGCTCGACACCTTGATGGTCCACCTTCGCGAGGCGGGCGCCGATGCCGGCGTAAGCGCCATCGTCATCGGCAGCGCGATTCCCGGAAGATTCTGCGGTGGCCTGGACCTGAAGAAATTTCGCAAAAGCTCGCCTGCCGAGGTGTACGAGATAGTCAACAAGTTGTACTTCCAACTGTTCGAATTGCAGTCCGCGCTGCCCAAACCCGTGATCGCCGCGATTACGGGGGCGGTACGCGGCGCAGGCATGTCTATCTCGATCACGTGCGATATGTTGGTGGCGGCCGACGATTCCACGTTCGGCTACCCCGAAATGGATGTGGGGTTGCTACCCTCGATCCACTATCACCATTTGCCCAGGATTATCGGCCGCCATCGCGCGTTCGACCTGCTGTTCACGGGGCGCGTATTTGGTGCGCAGGAGGCGATGGAGTTCGGCCTTGTCAGCCGAATCGCGCCGCAGGACCAGGTGCTGGCGAAAGCGCATGAACTGGCGGCTGTTCTGGCGGCGAAGTCTCCCGAACTGATGAGGCTGGGCAAGGCAGCCTTCATGCGTGTCACTGACAACGGCTATCGGCAGGGCGCAGCCAGCGCGGTGGACCTGGTGTCGACGGTATTTGGCACTTCGGATTGCGCAGAGGGGCTTGGCGCATTTGCAGAGAAGCGCAAACCGCGCTGGGGCAAAGCATGAGCCGTGCCCCGGCGCTGGACGGCTTGCGCGTGCTGGATCTGTCGCGCGTGCTGGCGGGCCCCTTTGCCGCGCAGGTCCTGGGCGATCTCGGGGCCGACGTCATCAAGATCGAGCGTCCCGGCAAGGGCGACGATACCCGTGAATGGGCCCCGCCAAGAATGTTGCGCGAGACGCAGTCGCCCTTGGATGAGTCG
>DASPIV010000198.1:0-2533 GCA_035628955.1 Bordetella sp. | reverse complement strand
CGAAATAGCGCAACAGGAAGGCCGAAAAATCGTCCATGTACGGCAACAGGTCTTCCTTGGGCACATAACGGGCCGGGCCGGCCGGTACATGTATCACCCGGATACCGGGGTGCCAGCCCACTTCCGCCGGCAGCAAGGCATCGTCCCTGCGGGTGAAGATATCGACCTGATGCCCCGCCGCCGCGAACTGACGTGCCGTCTGCGCCACATAGATATTCTGGCCACCGCTGTCCACACTGCCTGCCAGCGCCAGGGGCGAAGCGTGTTCGCTGACAATCGCTATCTTCTTCATGAGAGATTCTCCATACGGGAAACTGCCCGGCGGGCCGGGGATGATGCGCCCGGCGCTGCCCGACGCTGCCCCGCAGAGAAGCAAGCGGTATGCCGTCTCTCTGTACCCGTCCCCGTCTTGGCCGTCCGAAAAATGGGCTCTGGCACTTCTTACACAACACCGTAAGAAAAGGCTGCTGATCGCCGCGCGCCACGCCGCTCTTCCCGGTATTTTCCAGGTGGCATGGTTCTTGCATGATCAACGGAGTACCTGTCGCAACATGCTTCAGAAAGGAGACGACTTTGATCCACGCAGTCCATGAATTGCGCCTGCACCAGCAAACCGCGCTGACCCCCCGCCTGCAGCAATCAGTCAAGCTGCTGCAGATGTCGGCCCTGGAATTCAACCAGGAAGTGCGCCAGGCGCTGGTCGAGAATCCGTTTCTCGAAGAAGACGAGGAAGCCACCGCGGCATTTCCGCAGGGCAGCGACGGCGCTGGCACGGATGCGCCGGCCGACCACGACCACGCTCCGGCGACGCCCGCCTCCGCCTCTGGCGACGGCGGAGGCCTGCCGGAGTATTCGGGCGATTACCCGTCTTCGCGGCGCACCCACGATGGCGCGCCGATGGACATGGGCCAATGGGTAGGCGCCTCGGTTTCGCTGCAGGAACGCCTGGGCCAGGAACTGCGCACTTACCGCCTGTCGCCGCGCGACCGGCTGCTGGCGCAGTACATCGTGCAGGCACTGGATGAAGACGGCTACCTGCGCCAGCCGCTGGACGATCTGGCCGATAGCTCGGTGTTCGGCACCCCACCCGACGAAAGCGAGTGGCGGGCGGCACTGTGCCTGGTACAGCAACTCGACGTACCCGGCCTGGCCGCGCGCGACCTGCGCGAATGCCTGACACTGCAATTGCAAGTCCTGGATGTACAGCGCCCCGGCGTCGCCCTGGCGCGCCACATCGTCGAGCGGCATCTGGACATCCTGGCGCGGCACGATTACCAAGCCCTGCAACGCGCCCTGGGCTGCAGCGAGAACGATATGCGGCAAGCCTGCGACGTGGTGCGTTCGCTCGATCCACGGCCCGGCCGGCGCTATGACTCGGCCCCGCCCGCCTACATCGTGCCCGACGTCATCGTGCGCAAGGAAAGTGGACAATGGCGTGTACATTGCAATCGCGGCGCCGTGCCGCAGCCGCGCCTGCATCGCGTATACGCCGATCTGTTCCGCACCACGCGGTATCGCGACCGCGGCCCGATGGCCCAGGAACTGCAAGAAGCCCGCTGGCTGGTGCGCAACGTCGAACAACGCTACAGCACCATCCAGCGCGTCGCCGAAGCGATCGTACGCCTGCAGCACATGTTCTTCGAATACGGCCCGGTGGCCCTGCGTCCGCTGATGCTGCGGGAAGTATCCGCGGAGCTCGACATCCACGAATCCACCGTATCGCGCGCCACCGCCAACAAATACATGGCCACGCCCATGGGCATCCTGGAATTCAAGTACTTCTTCTCGCGCGAACTGGCCACCGACACCGGCGGCTCGTGTTCGGCGGGCGCCGTGCGCGCATTGATCGGCGAATTGATCGACAACGAAGATCCGCGCATGCCGCTGTCCGATGTGGCGCTGGCCAGCAAGCTGGCCGCCGACGGCATTGTGGTGGCGCGCCGCACCGTATCGAAGTACCGCGCGCAGATCAAGCGGCCACCCGCCGAAATGCGGCGGCAGTATTAAGCAAGCCACTCGCGCCTTGCGCGCGGGCACCCGGTGATAGCGGCGCCTTTGAGGCGCCGCTATCGCATGGCACTGCGCTATTGCACTACGGCTTTACTTGGCCCCGGTATTGGGCATCTTCGGTTCCGTCGTGCCCGGCTCGTTGCGGTCAGGCACCTGGTTCTGCCCTTGCGGCATGCCGGTCTGGCTGCCGGGCGACCCCATCTGTCCACCGGTAGTCCCGGTGCCCATGTTGCCATGGGAACCCATGGAGCCTTCGCTGCGATTCGCAGGATTGGTTTCGCCAGCCGGGGGAACCTGGCCGGGAGGCACCGGCGTGTTCGGCGGCACGGCCGATCCATCGTTGGGCGTGGTCGAGGGCGATGTACTCGACGGTTTGCCGGTATCCGGCGTGGACTGCGCATGCGCGCCGCCCGCCATCGCGCCCATTACCGCCATCGCCGCGGCCCAGGAAAGTAGTTCACGCTTCATGTGAGTCTCCTAAAACGGTGTAAGAGGTTTTCGTACCGCAACTGCCATGCCTGGC
>DASPIV010000197.1:0-11394 GCA_035628955.1 Bordetella sp. | reverse complement strand
CCCGCTTCGGGGCCGACGTGCGCCGGGCGCTGCGGGCCGCCTCGCCCAATACGCGCCTGGTCGATCAACCCGATCAGGCGCAGGCCATCCTGCAGATGGTGCGCAACCAGCGTTCGCTGCGCGAAGTCTCGCTGAACGCGCAAGGCCGGGTCGAAGAATACGAACTGAGCATCGAGTTCACATTCCGCCTGATCAGCAATCAGGGCGCCGCCATCCTGCCCGACACCACCCTCTCGGTCTATCGCGAAATGCCCTACGACGACCAGGTCGTGCAGGCCAAGCAGGGCCAGATCGAAAGCCTGTATCAATCGATGCAGCAATCGCTGGTCAGCCGCCTGCTGCGCCGCCTGACCGCGCCCGATGTGCGTATAGCCGCCGAAGCCGCGGCGCGCGGCGAAGGCGATCCCGGCGCACCGGTGTTCGATCCCAACGCCAGGCCTGCCGACCAGCGGCCCGAAACGTGGCAGACCCCCGGCTCGCCCGGTACCGGCTCCTGGTAAGCCATGGCGCAGGCGCTCGACGCTGACCGGCTGGCCGATCACCTGCAACGCGCGGGCCAGCGGCTGGCGCCGCTATACACCGTGTCGGGCGACGAACCGCTGCTGGTCATCGAGGCCGTCGATGCCGTGCGCGCCGCCGCGCGTGCCGCCGGCTATACCGACCGCACGACCATGGTGATGGACGCCCGCAGCGACTGGAGCGCGGTCATGGCCGCCACGCAAAGCGTGTCGCTGTTCGGCGACCGCCGCGTACTCGAAATCAAGCTGCCCACCGGCAAGCCCGGCAAAGCGGGCGCCGATACGCTGGCACGGCTGGCTGCCCAGGCCGCCGCGCAGCCCGACTCCGATACGCTCATCCTGGTCGCCCTGCCCAGGCTCGACAAGGCTACCCGCGACTCCAAATGGGCATTGGCGCTGGCTCAAGGCGGAATAACCGTCGACCTGCCTTCTGTCGAACGCGGCCGCCTGCCGGCCTGGATCGGCGCCCGGCTGGCGCGCCAGAACCAGCGTGCCGACAACGCCACCCTGCAATGGATGGCCGACAAGGTCGAAGGCAACCTGCTGGCTGCCCACCAGGAAATCCAGAAGCTGGGCCTGCTCTACCCCGAAGGTCAATTGGCGGCCGAAGACATCGAACGCGCCGTGCTCAACGTGGCTCGCTACGACGTCTTCGGCTTGCGCGACGCCATGCTGGCCGGCGATGCGCCGCGCACCGTACGCATGATTGCCGGCCTGCGAGCCGAGGGCGAGGCCCTGCCCCTGGTGCTATGGGCCGTGGGGGATGAAATCCGCCTGCTGGCACGCGTGGCCGAAGCCCGCGCCAGCGGCCAGGACGCCGGCGCCATGATGCGCCGGCTGCGCATTTTCGGCGCCCACGAGCGGCTGGCGCAGCAGGCGCTGGGGCGCGTGCCCGCGCGCGCCTGGCCTGTCGCCGTGCAGCACGCCCACGAGGTCGACCGCCTCATCAAGGGGCTGCCAGTGGCCGGCCGCCTGGCCGACCCCTGGGAAGAAATGACTCGCCTGGCCCTGCGCGTGGCGGCCGCCGGCCGACCGTGACAGCCGCCGCGGCACGATACACTTAAACTATCCGCTGGCGCACCCCGCGCCGCCACCGAAATCATGCAAGACACTCTGATGCCCGCTTCCGACATCGACACCGCCATGCTGGCCCTGGGCGAAAACGCCCGCCACGCCTCGCGCGCCATGATGCGCGCCACCGGCGCCGCCAAGAACCAGGCCTTGCACGCCATGGTCCAGGCACTGCAGGACAGCGCCAGCGAACTCAAGGCCGCCAACGCCCAGGACCTCGACGCCGCGCGCGCCAACGGTCTCGAGCCGGCCTTGCTCGATCGCCTCACGTTGTCGGACAAGGGCATCGGCCACATGGCCGAAGGCCTGCGGCAGGTGGCTGCCCTGCCCGACCCCATCGGCAGCACCACCGCCAGCGCCTTGCGTCCCAATGGCATGCGCGTGGCGCAAATGCGCGTCCCGCTGGGCGTGATCGGCATCATCTATGAATCGCGCCCCAACGTCACCATCGACGCGGCCGCGCTGTGCCTGAAATCCGGCAACGCCACCATCCTGCGCGGCGGCAGCGAAGCGCTGCATTCCAACGTGGCGCTGGGGCGCGTCGTACAGGCCGGCCTGCAGGCAGCCGCGCTACCCGCAGAAGCCGTGCAAGTGGTGGGCACAACAGACCGCGCCGCCGTCGGCAAGCTCATCACCATGACCGATCATATCGACGTCATCGTGCCGCGCGGCGGCAAGGGCCTCATCGCCCGCCTGGCGCGTGAAGCCCGCGTACCGTTGATAAAGCATCTGGACGGCAATTGCCATGTGTATATCGACGCGGCGGCCGATCCCGAAAAAGCCCATACCATCGCGTTCAATGCCAAGACCTACCGCTATGGCATTTGCGGCGCCATGGAAACCCTGCTGGTCGAGGCCGGGGTTGCCGTATCCATCCTGCCGCGGCTGGCGGCCGCCTTTACCGCCCACGGCGTCGAACTGCGTGGCTGCCCACGCACCCTCGACATCGTGCCGGCCGCCAAGCCCGCCACCGACGAAGACTGGGCCACCGAATACCTGGGACCCATCCTGGCGGTGCGCATCGTCGATTCGCTCGACCAGGCCATGGAGCACATCGCTCGCTGGGGCTCAGGCCATACCGACGCCATCGTTACCGAAGACTGGTCGGCCGCACAGCGGTTCCAGCGCGAAGTCGACTCCAGTTCGGTCTACGTCAACCTGCCCACTTGCTTTGCCGACGGCTTCGAATACGGCCTGGGCGCCGAGATCGGCATTTCCACCAATCGGCTGCATGCACGCGGCCCGGTAGGCCTGGAAGGGCTCACCACCCTGAAATGGGTGCTCAGCGGCGAGGGCCAGACCCGCGGCTGACCCACCGCCTGCTATCTGCCAAACACGCACTACGTCACTTCGGATATCCATGCCCACGCAAGTCCTGGCCTACGCCTTCAGCCTCGTCACTCTTTGCTTCCTGGTCTGCTCCATTTGCGGCATCTTGTTGTTCTTCGTGCGCACCGACCATATCAACAATGCGTTGCAGCACCCGCTACTCAAACACGGGCCATTTCGCCGCTTCCCGCTAGTGGTCAAGACCACGATCCTGCAGGACTATTTTTTTCGCCTGGCATTCCCCGGCTTCAATTTCGGACTGTTCGCCCATGCCAACAAACAACTCAGCCACGTCGATCCGAAGCGCGTGCCATTGAGCGTCAAGCTGCCCATCGTCGGGTTCTGGGCTTCGTGCTGGGTCGGCCTGGTGGCCATGATCGCCGTCTGGGTCATCTTGCTGATGCACCGTTAGGCCGACATCCGTTCACGCATCCATTTCCGCCGCCATGTCCGACATCCAGCACCATGAACAACAGGGACGCTTCGATACCCGCGTCGATGGGCAACTTTGCGTCCTCGATTATCAATTGCGCGATGGCATCATGATCATCCAGCACACCGGGGTTCCCGATGCGGTCGGCGGCCGCGGCATCGCCGCCAACCTCACGCGCGCGGCGCTCGACACCGCCCGCCAGCGTGGCTGGCGCGTCCGGCCGGTATGCTCGTACGCCGTGGCCTTCCTGGCCCGCCACCCCGAATACCAGGACCTGGCCGCCTGATGCGCCCGCGGGTCTCAGCCGCCCCGCGGGCCTGCCCCTGCGACAGCGGCCGGGCATATACAGAGTGCTGCGAACCCTGGCACCACGGCCCGCGGCATCTGCAGGCGCCCGACGCCGTAACCCTGATGCGCTCGCGCTACAGCGCCTTCGTGCTCGATGCGATGCAATACCTGCTCGACACCTGGCACCCCGATACGCGGCCCGCCCGGCTCACCCCCAATCCTGCCGACCTGAAATGGCTGGGCCTGCAAGTCCGGCAACATATCGAGCAAGATGCCGAACATGCCAGCGTCGAATTCGTGGCGCGCTATCGGCAGACTGGTCGCGCCACGCGCCTGCACGAAACCAGCCGCTTCGTGCGCCGGGACAACCGCTGGTTCTACCTGGACGGCCAGCAGCACTGAACCATGCCGGCGGGCCGCGCATGGCGCCGCTCGCCTCAGCGCGCGCCCGACACGCCCAGGTTCGTTCCCGATACATAGGCGGCCGCGGGCGATAGCAGCCACATCACGGCATCGGCCACCTCGGCAGCGGTGCCCGGCCTTTTCATCGGCAACTGCGGTCCCATCTGCGCAAGCCGTTCCCTCGAATGGATCTCGGTATCGATGACTCCGGGGCTCACCGTATTGACACGGATCCCCTCCGCGGCCACTTCCTGCGACAGGCCGAACGTCAGCGCCTCCAGCGCGCGCTTGCTCGCCGCGTAGTGCACGTTGCGCCCGGCGGCCCCCAGCCTGGCCGCCGCCGACGAAACATTGACGATACCTCCGCCATTGCCGGCATGGCGGGTCGACATGCGGCGCACGGCCTCGCGGCAGCAAAGAAAGCTGCCCACCACATTCAGCGCGAAGATCGCATGCAGATCCGGCCCCGTGATGGCATCCACGCGCCCGATGGGGCCGCTTATGCCCGCGTTATTGACCAGCGCGGTCAACTGGCCCAGCGCTTGGTCGGCTTTCCGGAACATGTCCGGAATCTGCGTGGCATCGGCAACGTCCGCCTGAACCACCAAGGCCTTGCGGCCGTAGCTGCGCACGCGTTGCGCGACTGCCTGCGCCTGCTGCTCGTCGCTGCGGTAGTTGATGCATACATCGTAGCCGTCGCGGGCTGCCGACTCGCAGATCGCGGCGCCGATTCCCCGGCTGCCGCCCGTTATCAGAATGTAGCCACGAGGTGCTGCTTCCAGTGCCGCTTGCATCGCATCTCCTTTCCCCATGCGGGGTTTGGCGTTGAACCCGGCCGATCAGCGCACCTGCGCCAGATCCGGATGCTCTTGCGCCAATTGTTTCCAGGCACGCATGTCGCGGGCCACGCGCTCGGCCAACTGGGCCGGTGTGCTCGACTGTATGGTCAGTCCGTCATCGGCCAGGCGCGCCAGCGACGGGTCGGACAAGGCGGCCTTGGTGGCCTGGGCAACACGGTCAATCACCGCCAACGGGGTTCCCTTCGGCGCGAACACCCCATTCCAGGTGATGAGGTCCAGCTCGGGAACGCCCGCCTCGGCGAATGTCCTGACCTCGGGCAGCGCCGCGATCCGCTGCTGCGACAACACCGCGATCGGCTTGAGCGCACCACTGCGGATAAAAGGCAACAACACCGGCGGCTGCGCCATGACCAGATTGGTGCGCCCGCCTATCGTGTCGGTCACTGCCGGCGCGCCGCCCTTATAAGGCACATGCAACAGCTCGATGCCGGCCCGCGAGCCCAGCACGTTCACATACAACTGCAACTGCGCCGACGCAATGCTGATGCGCCTGGGCTCCGCCCTGGCGGCTGCGATGAGCGCCTCGGGCGTCGAAAACGCCAGCTCCTTGTTTCCCGCGATCATCTGCGGAGAAGTCAGAATCAGGCTGATCGGGGCCAGCGATACCGTCGGGTCGATGGCGGGAAACGGCCCGAAGGTCACGGTCTGGGTCATCTGCCCCGTGCTGTACAACAAGGTGTATCCATCCGGATCGGCATCGGCGACCAGCTTGTTGCCGATATTCGTCGACGCGCCCGGCTTGTTCTCGACCACTACCGTTTGCTTCAGCTCGCGTCCCAATAGATCGGCATATTGGCGGGCAACCAGGTCCGTCGTGCCGCCCACCGCATACGGCACCACCAGCCGGATGGGCCGGGACGGATAATCCGTTGCCGCACCGAATGCAACGGCCGAACAGCCGGCCCCGATTAGCCCAAGAGCGGTACCCAGTGCGCGAAGCGTACTTCCCATGTTGCTCTCCTTCGATTGATCAAGGCGTCCACGGCAAGGGCGCCAGGGCTTGGGGATCGGTCACCACGTCGATGACAACCGGCAGGTCGCTCTCGCGCGCCCGCGCGAATGCCGCGGCGAACTCCGCCGCGTGGGTCACGCGTATGCCGACGGCGCCCATGGCCTGCGCGATAGCTGCAAAATTCATGGGCCGGTAGTGATAGATTTCCTCGCGATTGCCGCCGGAACCCTCGTATGCGCTCATGATCGAACGCGTTCCTTGGGCAAGACAATGGTTGTTGTTGACGATCGTGATGGTGTTCAGCCCCCATCGCAACGCGGTTTCCAGCTCCGGCAGGTGATACATGAATCCGCCGTCGCCGGTGAAACAGACCACCGTGGCATCCGGTGCCGCGAACTTTGCGCCCATCGACGCCGGGAAACCCCATCCCAGCGAACCGGCCGCGCGCAGGTATCGCTGCCCTTCGTGGCGAAGCTGCACATAGGTCCCGCTCCATTGCGACGAGTATCCGGTATCGGCAACCAGAATCGCTCCCAATGGCAGCACCTCGCTCAGCTCGGCGCACAGCCTTTCGGGGCGTATGGGCTCGGCATCGCTGGCCCGGGCTTCGGCGGTTGCCTGGTTCCATTCCTGTACAAAGCCCCGCACCGCGCTCAGCCACGCCGGCCGCCCAATTGGCTTGCAGGCCTGGGCCAGTTGTTCAAGAACCGTACGGGCGTCGCCCGGCAATCCCAGCGCGCCGGGATAGTTGCGGCCCAATTGAGCGGGGTCGATATCTATCTGTATGGTGGCCACATCCTGGCCGGGCAGAGTCCAATTGTGGCTGATATGGTCGCCGACAATACTGCCGACAAATATCACTAGGTCGGCAGCATTCACGATCTGGTTCGCACAGGCGCGCGAATACGAACCGGCCACTCCGCCGTTCAGGGGGTGTGCCTCGGGCAATACGGCCTTGGCATCGAGCGAGGTCACGACGGGAATCGATGCGTCTTCGGCAAAGCGGCGCAACGCCTGTTCTGCACGGGAAATACACACTCCCTGGTCCGCCACGATCACAGGCCGTTCGGCACGGGCGATCAAGCGCGCCGCCGCGTCGATCAGCCGGGCTTCCGCCGGCGGCCGAAACGCGGGCAGTGTCGAAAAAGGCTGTCCCGCGGGCAAGTATCCGTCCGCTACCGCGGCACCGATAGCGTCGCCTGTGTGGCCTGCGATATCGATATGCACGGGCCCGGGCCGCCCGGTCACGGCATCCCGGAACGCCTGGTGCAACACATGCGGCAATTGCTCGATATGATCCACGCGCATGCTCTGCTTGGTGGTAGAGCGAAACAGTGGTTCGTGGGGGATTTCCTGGTACGCATTGCGGTACTGCATGGCCGCGGGCTGCCGGCCGGTCATCGCAATAATCGCTGTCTGGGCCAGGAAAGCATCTTGCAGGCCGGCCGCCAGATTGGCCGCGCCGACCGACTGCGCCATGCACACGGCCGGCTTGCCCGCCACGCGCGAATAGCCATCCGCCATATAGGCCGCCGCGATTTCCGAATGCGCCAGGATCCGGCGGATGTTCAGGTTCTCCATTTCCACCAACGCCCGCCGAAGAATGGCATCCATGAAGAAAACATGGTCCACGCCGTGCGCCTGAAGAATCTCGGCCACCATGCGGCCGCCAGTAATGGGACTAGACATGCGGTTCCTTGTCTCGTGAAGTGCTGGTGCGTTTCAGAACGGTTCGGCGAACGGCGCTTCGGCCACGCCCCTGATCCCGACATCCACCGCAAACAGCGCGCCGGCCAGGGGTTGTTCGTTGCGAGCCTGTTCCGTCAGGCCCTGGGTGGCCGTCGTGATGTACAACGTCTCGAAATGGCTGCCGCCGAACGCGCATGCCGTAACGCCGGTCACCGGCAGCTGCACGACGTAATCCTGGCGCCCGTCCGGGGTATAGCGCACCACCCGGCCGGCATGGATTTCCGCGCTCCAGAGGCATCCGTCCGCATCGACCGTGGCGCCGTCCGGGCGGCCGGCATGGCCCGACATGTCCAGGAAGGTGCGCGCGCTGTGCGCCACGCCATCATCAACATCGAAGTCGTACACAAGAATGCGCTTCGTCGGGGTGTCGGCAAAATACATCCTGCGCCCATCGGGGCTCCACGCCAGCGAGTTGGGAATCGTGATTCCCGAAAAATGGGCGGTGGCCTGTCCGTCGCCGCGCACGGAATAGAGCGTGCCCGAAGGAATGCGGTCTCCGTCGTTCATGCTGCCGACCCAGAATCTTCCCTGCCTGTCGCACTTCCCGTCGTTCAGGCGATTGTTCGGCAACTGCGGTTCGGGATCGAACCAGGGCTGCAGCGCACCCGATTCCGGCTCCAGGAAAAACAGCCCCGACTTCAGCGCCAGCAGCAGCCTGCCGCTACGGGTCTCGCAAAAGCTGCCCACGACTTCGGGCAAGGGATACGCGCGCACCGAGCCCGAACCGGGGTCGTGGGCGTACAGCGCCGGCTCGCGCACATCGATCCAGAACAACAGCTTGCGCGTCGGCGACCAGACCGGCACTTCGCCCAGTCTGTTCTTACCCGCCACCACGACATGCACTTCGCTCATTGGCCATCCTTCAGATTGGCTGCCACGTCTTTCCAGCGCGACTGCTCGTGGAGGATGTACTGGGCAAATTCTCGGGTGCCCAAAAACGCCGCCTGCGCGTCGGCGGCCTGCAGCGCTGCCCGGATGTCCGGCTGCGCCATCACTTGCTGCAGGCTGCGGGAAAGCCGCTGGACGATCGCATCGGGGGTGCCGGAAGGCGCATGCAAGCCGAACCAAGAAGTCACCACCGCCTCGGGGTATCCCTGTTCCGTCATCGTCGCAATGGCGGGCGTATTCGGTCCGCGCGTTTCACCGAACGTCGCCAGGCCTTTCAATTTGCCCGAGCCAACCAGGGCCGTGACATTGCCGGCGGCCAGCACAGCCATCGACAAGCGCCCGCTGACCAAGTCCGGAATAATAGGAGGAGCCCCCTTGTATTGCACCGATTCGACGTTGATGCCGGCCTGGCCCAGGAACAGCTCGGCCGCCATCCGTTGCGTCGATCCCGTCCCGGGGCTTCCATACTGCAACGGCGGGTCGGTGCGGCCGCGCGCGAGCGCGACATAGTCGGCCAGGTTCTGAAAAGGCGAATCCCCGGGCACGACCAGCATGTTGTCCGTCAGCGCAAAACGGGCAACCGGCCGCAGGCTGCCGGGATCCCAGCGCCGGCCTGTCTCCACATATTGATTGATGGCGAACCAGGGGCCGCTGATCAGCAGCGTATAACCGTCAGGCTGGGCCCTGGCGACCGATTCGGCCGCGATATTGGAGTTTGCCCCTGGCTTGGGCTCTGCGATGAACGGTTGCCCCAAGCTCTTGGCCAGTTCGTTCAACACGATCCGGGCCACGACATCGGCAGCGCCGCCGGCCGGATAAGGAATCACCACGGTCACCGGCCTGGCCGGCCAATCCTGGGCCGCCTGGCCAACCAAGGGTACGGCGCACAGCCCTGCCAGGCCGAGTCCGGCCAACATTCGCTTGAAACGCATTATCTCTTCCTTGCTCTGATCGCGGCGCCTCTATGAGCGCAATACCCGAATGGGAGGGTGTGTCCGATCGGTGGCTGCAGCTACCCTTCGTCGGGTTTGGCAGCGTAGCCAGCAACGCCTTTTTCTTTCAGCAATTGCAGGGCGAATTCCTTTGAGGCCGCCATGATGCGCTGCGCCGAAGCTTCGGCCGCCAGGGCATCGCGCCTCAGCAATGCCTTGCCAAGCTCGTGCCAGTAGCGGTTCGAATCCTGCCGATTGGCATATGAAGAAATGCCCATATAACAGTAGTGCCAGAACATCTTCTGGCGCAGGTTGTCGATAAAGGCCCGGGTATAGCGATTCCGCACGGTTGCGTACATCTGCGTGCTGATGCCATTGGTCAGCTCTTTGTATTCGCGCTCATCGCACCCGGCATCGGTTCGGCTGATCAGTTCGTCGATATCGGCCTCGATTTTTTCCAGCAAGGCCAGTTCCCCCGTCAGGGCCACATGTCTGACACACAGGCCGAACATGTCGGCGCGTGCCTCGAACAACTCCTTGATCTCGTCGTAGGTGGGCTCCACAATGCGCACGCCGCGCCAAGGCAGGATCTCTATCAGCCCGTCGCGTTCCAGCACGCGAAAAGCCTCTCGCAGCGGCGCGCGACTCGTGCCCATCTTGAGTGCCAGCTCTTGCTCTTTGAGCCGCTGGCCCGGCACATAAACACCCTTCAGAATATCCTCTGTCAGCCGGGTAACGATCTGATCAGGAAGAGAAAGAAACTGGACCTGGCCCACGCTCAATGCTCCATCTGTGCCATCTTGCGCTGCTCCCGCCGTGCGTACGACGGTCCAAACTCACGCGTCGACCGAAAAACCTCGGGCAGCGGACGGCTGTTTTCCAAAGTCAGCCAAACGCGATAAAGATGGCGACGGCGCTCCGGCTCGTCGTGATCCACGTATTTGGTGCGCGAATGCAGAATCGAATAATTGTTGCCGATCTGGATATCGCCGGGCTGCATGCTGAACGACAGTTGCAGGGCGGGGTCGGCACACAGGCGATCGAAGATATCCAGGGCTTCCACCTGTTCCGGCGTCAGACGCGGAATATCCGGAAACCGTTGCGCAGTAACGATATAGCGCCTTTTGTACAGCACATTCAGGTGTCCCATGTACTCGGTAAATATGGGTACGACCTGGACTTTGCTCTCATTCACATTCTGCGCGCGCGAATCGAAGTAGAACGGCTGCTGCAGCACCGCCGCCAGGTCAGGGCGTTCATCCAGAATGGCATTGAACAACGCGCCTGCGCTCACCAGCTTGCTGACTCCCCCCGCTTTGGCCGTCCGCAGGCAAAGCAGCATGAAGACATCGCCGCCATCGTTGTGGAACTTCAGCTCGTCATCGGTTTCGTATCCGCGCGTCGTATCGCTGTTGGCCACCGTCTTGCCGGTATTCGTCACGCTATGCAGCAGGCTTCCCGCCCGGTCCTGGGGCTCGGGTGTTCCCAGATACTGCGCCAGCCCCCAGATCACGCGCTTGCATGCATCGGCATCCAGGCCGTTGAAATCCAGGCCGCGCAACACGGTAAAACCTCGCCCGCCTTCGAGCTCGTGCTGAATACGCAGGCAGCGCCCTGCCAACTCGAACAGCGGAAAATCATCCCGCGTCATGTCGAACAACGGAATCTTCTTGTCCTCGCATTGACGCACCGCCGCCAAGATCTCCTGGTTCTCACTGGCCGTCAGGTGCTGGCACCAATCCTCGTGCGTGCCCAGCTCGTCGCTACGCCAGACACTGGGCCCTTCTAGTCTCGTCGAACGCATATCTGCCTCCTGCTCATCTTGGTCGTTTGTTCTTTTATAAGATTGTCGACAATACAAGAATCAAAGGATATTGGTAAAAACCCGATCTCCGGCACTACATCAGAGCTTTGACAGTGCGGCAGACTCGGCGGCAGAGATTCGATTTCCCCAAAGCCAAAACCCCAGCAC
>DASPIV010000196.1:0-2774 GCA_035628955.1 Bordetella sp. | reverse complement strand
CGGTATCCATGCGCTGCACGTGCCGTATCGCGGCGCGGCGCCGGCGATCACCGCGCTGATGGGCGGCGAAGTCGACATGGTCAACGCCGACGTGCCGGTACTGCAGCCCTATGTGAAAAGCGGCCGGGTCAAGGCGCTGGTAATTTACGACACCAAGCATTCCGTCGAACTGCCCGATGTGCCCGATGCCGTCGAAGCGGGCTACCCGCAGTTGCTGATGAGCAACTGGTACAGCGCCATGGTACCGGCCGGTACGCCGGATGCCGCCAAGCAGAAGCTGGAACAAGCCTTCCTGGCGGCCATCCATTCGCCCGCCATCGCGCAGCGCTTGTCCGAGGCGGGTTTGCGCGGACCGATGGGCACGGCGGATTTCCGCAAGAAACTGGACGCGGAGTTCGCCCGCTGGGTGCCCTTCCTGCGCGACGCGGGGTTAAGCGCGAAATGAGCGGCGCCGCTTCCATGCCCGTTTACCGGCTGCTGCAGCTGGGGCCGCTGCCGCCCGGCCTGCAGCGCCGGGCCGCGGAGCAGTATGTGCTGCAACCGCTGTGGACAGAACCCGAACCCAGGCAGTTCCTGGCCGCGCAGCATGGCGCTTTCGATGGCGCCATCATGATGTCGCGCCATGGCTGTCCGGCGGCCGTGATCGAGTGCCTGGCCGCCGCGCCGCGACCGGGCGTGGTGGCCTGCTTCGGCGTGGGCTATGACGGTATCGACCTGGCGGCCGCACGCCGGCATGGGGTGCAGGTCAGCACCACCCCCGATGTGTTGACCGACTGCGTGGCCGATACCGCGCTGGGCCTGATGCTGGCCTGCGCGCGGCAACTGGTGGCGGCCAGCCGCCATGTGCAAAGCGGCGCCTGGCTGCAAGGCCCATTTCCGCTGGCGACCCGCTTCAGTGGCAAGCGGGTGGGTATCGTGGGCCTGGGCCGCATCGGCCTGGCCATCGCCCGCCGTGCCGGCGGCTTCGATATGGCGGTGCGCTACCACGGACGCAGCGCGCGCGCCGGCCTGCCCTACGAGTTCGAGGGCGACCTGGCCGCGCTGGCAGGCTGGGCCGACTTCCTGGTGCTGGCCTGCCCCGGCGGCCCGCAAACCCGCCATCTGGTGTCGGCCGGCGTGCTGGATGCGCTGGGGCCCGAGGGCTACCTGATCAATATCGCGCGCGGCAGTGTGGTGGACGAAGACGCACTGGTGGCGGCCATCCAGGCCGGCCGCATCGCGGGTGCGGGGCTGGACGTCTACGCCGACGAGCCGCGCGTGCCGGCCGGCCTGCTGGGCAACGACCGCGTGGTGACCCTGCCGCACCTGGCCGCCTCCACGCGCGAGACCCGCCACGCCATGGAACAACTGGTGCTGGACAACCTGGCCGGCTTCTTCGCCACCGGCCGCGTGCTGACCCCGCCCGCCTGACGATCCGCCTGCCCTAGACATGATCATCGAACATCGCACCTATACCGTGCCGCACGGCACGCTGGAAGACTATCTGGCGCGCTTCGAGCAGCATGCGCTGCCCGTGTTGATGCGCCACCTGGGGCCGCTGGTGGGCGTCTTCGTCAGCGAGATCGGCACTTTGAACCAGGTGCTGCACATGTGGGCCTACGACAGCCTGGCCGACCGCGAGCGCCGCCGGGCAAGCCTGGATGCCGACCCGGCATGGATAGCCTTCAAGCAGGGCAACCGCGGTGCGTTCACCGCCCAAGAGGTGAAGATACTGCGGCCCGCATCGTTCTCGCCGCGCTCCTGGCAGCAACGCGCATGAGCCCGCCGGGCCGCCCCAAGGGCGAATGCCGGAGTGCGCAGCACGAAGGTACAACGGTGAGTCCGCCGGGCCGCCCCAAGGGCGAATGCCGGAGTGCGCAGCACGAAGGTACAACGGTGGCTCATGGCACACTGCCGGCACGCAATGCGCTGAAAGAGAAACTGGCCGGCGGCCAAGTGGCCGTGTCGCTGATCGTGCGCAGCGCGCGCGGCCCCGAGATCGCCCTGGTCGCCCGCAGCAGCGGGTTCGACGCACTGTACATCGACCTGGAGCACAGCCCACTGTCGATGGATACCGCCAGCGCGCTATGCATCGCCAGCCAGGCGGTGGGCGTCACCCCCTTGCTGCGCGTACCCGAGGCCAGTGCCGCCTGGATCTCGCGCGCGCTCGATGGCGGCGCCATGGGTGTCATCGTGCCGCATGTCGAAGACGCGCAAGCCGCCCGCGCCGCCGTGGCGCTGGCCAAGTATCCGCCGCAGGGGCGCCGGTCGGTGTCCACTACCTTGCCGCAACTGGCGTATCGACAGTTGCCCGCGGCTCAAGCGCAGCATCTGTTGAACGGCGAAACCCTGGTGGTCGCCATGATCGAAAGCCGCCAGGGCCTGCAGCATGCCGACCAGATCGCCGCCGTCGAGGGCATCGACATGCTGTTGGTGGGGGCTGGAGACTTGGCGGCCGACCTGGGTCAGTCAGGCGCACCAGATACGTCGCAGATGCGGGCCGCCTTCGATACCGTTATCGCCGCTTGCCAGCGCCACGGCAAGATCGCGGGGGCGGGTGGGCTGGCCGGGCAGATGGATCTGTTGGGCGAGGTGATCGCGGCGGGCGTGCGCTACGTGTCGGCGGGCACCGACACCGGATTCTTGCTGGCCGGCGCGCAGGCCAAGGTCGCGGCCATTCGGGCCCGCTGCCCGGCCGGCAACGGCAGCCCATAACTTGTCCACCTTTTGTGCACATCTTGTGCACCGGGTTATGCACGGCGTATCCACGGGCTTATCCACAGCCTTGTCCCCAG
>DASPIV010000195.1:0-6384 GCA_035628955.1 Bordetella sp. | reverse complement strand
GCACCCGCGGCCAGCGAGCCCCCGGCATTGTCGGCCTAGGACGGCGGTTGCGCCACCACGGCAGGAGATGCATGCTTGTCAGTCGGCCGCGTAGGCGGTCGTGGTCATCAGGGCCAGTTCGGCCTGGCGCGAGTCCAGCCGGGTGTGCTGCACCACGATGGGCGCGTCGGAACGTATGACGCTGGCGAAGTCCGTGTCTACCGGTACTGGCGCGGGCGTCTTCAGATCGTTGAAGCGCAGGTGCAGGGTGCGGCGCGCCGGAACCGACACGTGATAAGGGCCCACCGGTTCGCGGTCGGCGAAGTACAGCGTAATCTCGACCTGCGCATCCGTGTCGCCTGCGTTGAGCATGCACGCCGTTTCGTGGCTGGATAGTTGCCGCGAGGAGCCGGTGCTGCCGGGCGGTATATAGCCCTCGGCGATGACCCATACGCGCTTTCCGATGTTTTCCATGGTGAATCTCCTGTCAGCCGCCGTGCCGCCGGCGGTTGCGCTCATCGTTGCGGATGCTGTAGGCAAGTTGTGCCAGTGCCAGCACCAGGGGTAGGGCTGCGCCTCGCAAGCACCGTGCCCGATGCCTAACCGGGTCCAGGCCCGCAGTGCTTGCAAAAAAGCGAATCGCGAGCGCGACAATTATTCGCTTTTGCCAGACTGCGCGCCGCAATACAGTCTTTGTCATCCGTGGGCTCGCAGGCATGGCCACCAGCGGGCAACCCGTGCCGCCAGGCCGTGGCATGCCGGGTACCACGGCTTATACGATGACAGGAGACAATTATGCAACGCAGCATTCGTTTTGGCGGGCGTGCGCGCCCTCAGTCTTGGGCACGGGCGGCGGCCGCGCTGGCGCTGGCCGGCGGCCTGGCCGGCGCCGCGCCGGCCCTGGCAGCCTATCCTGAACACCCCATCAACCTGGTGGTGTCCTATGGACCTGGCGGCGGCACCGACCTGGTGGCGCGCATGATGGCCCCCTTCCTGCAAAAGTACCTGGGCGGCGATGCCCGCATCGTGGTGCTGAACCGGCCGGGCGCCGGTGGAGCCATCGGCTTCGCCGAGCTCGCCAACGCCAAGCCCGACGGCTACACCATCGGCTTCATCAACACGCCCAATCTGTTGACGATACCCATCGAGCGCAAGACCTCGTTCACCTGGAAAAGCTATGACCTGCTGGGCAACCTCATCGACGACCCCGGTGGCTTCACGGTGCATCGCGACAGCAGCATCCGCACGCTGGACGACCTGGCGGCGTATGCCAAGGCCAACCCCGGCAAGGTCACCGTGGGCACCACGGGCACGGGGTCGGACGACCACATCGCCATGCTGCAGTTCCAGCGCGCTTCGGGCACGACGCTGACCCACGTGCCCTACAAGGGTGCCGGCGAAGTGCGCGGAGCCATGGCCAGCCAGCAGATCGTGGTGGGCGCCATCAACGTGGGCGAGGCGCTGCAATACATCAAGGGCGGCACACCCTTGCGCTTCCTGGGCCAGATGAGCAAAGACCGCTCGACCCTGGCGCCCGATGTGCCTACCTTCACCGAGCAGGGCTACGCGGTGCAGCAGGCTTCGCTGCGCGGCCTGGCCGCGCCCAAGGGTTTGCCCGCCGACGTGCGCGACAAGCTGGTGCAGGCCGTGGCCAAGACGGTGCAAGACCCGGCGTTCCGCAAGCAGGCGGCGGATCTGTACGCGCCGCTGCGCTACCTGACGCCCGCCGACTATGCCGCCGAACTGGCGGAAAGCGAGGCGAGCTACCAGTCGTTGTGGAAAGAGCTGCCTTGGGTCGAGAACTAACGCCGGTCTTGTGGCCGCAGGTAGTGCGGGCGGTCAGTCCAGCGCAACCAGGAACGAGCGGTCTAGTTCGGCCAGGCGGGTAATACCCAGCATGCCCATATTGCGGGCGATTTCGTCGTGCATCAGTTGCAGCGCGTGCCGCACGCCGGCTTCGCCGGCCACCGAGGCCGCGTAGTTGAAGGGCCGGCCCACGAATGCGCCGTGCGCGCCCAGCGCCATGGCCTTCATGGCGTCGGTGCCGCGCCGCACGCCGCTGTCCAGCATGACGGTCATGGCGCCGGCCTGGTCCATGATCTCGGGCAGCACGCGCAGCGGCGATACCGCGCCGTCGAGCTGCCTGCCGCCGTGGTTCGAGACGATGATGCCGTCCATGCCCAGTTCGCGCGCACGCCGCGCGTCGCCGGCGCCCAGGATGCCCTTGATCACCATGGGCCCTTGCCAGCGGCGGCGGATCTGCGCCACATGAGTCCAGTTCAGGTGGCCGCGGTCCGAGAAGTCGCGCAGCACGCGCTTGGACAGGATGGGAGCGCCCCGGGTGGCGTAGTTGTTCTCGAAATGCGGCATGCCGTGCCGGGCCAGCGTGCGCAGGAAAGTGCCCAGCAGCCAGCGCGGATGGGTCATGCCCTGGTAGGCCAGGCCGAGGCCGGGCCTGAGCGGCGTGCTGAAGCCCGCCCGCACGTTGTTCTCGCGGTTGGCCTGTACCGGCGTGTCGACGGTCAGCACCAGGATTTCCACGCCGGCGGCCGCCACGCGGTCTATCAGTGCGCCGATCTGGGAATCGTCCCCGGGCAGGTAGGCCTGGAACCAGGTGCCCGGCGCGGCGTCCATGACCTCTTCCAGGCGGATCAGCGACGAGCCGCTCATGATGCAGGGTACGTTGGCCGCCCGCGCGGCGCGCGCCAGCACGATGTCGCCCCGATAAGCGGTCAGTGCCGCGATGCCCATGGGGGCGATGCCCACCGGCGAGTCGTAGCGGCGGCCGAACAGCTCGACTTCCTGGCGCCGCACCGAGACATCCACCAGCACGCGGGTGCGGAAGCCATGGCGGGAAAACGCCTGGCGATTGTCGTGCTCGGCCTGGCGGTCTTCGACCGAGCCGGCCACGTATTCGAAGATGGGGCGCGGCAGGTGGCGGCGCGCCGCGGCCTCGAAATCGTGCAGCGACAGGAAATGCCGCAGCCGGCGCGGCGGCACGTAGGGCGAGCGGGGCGGCGCGTCCAGGGGATTCAGTTCGGCAGGCAGGGACATGGCGGTTCCAGCGGGCGCACCCGGACCATCCGGGCAGGATGCGCGCACTATATCGACCTTCACCGTTAGAATAAAGCGAGTTTATTTGGTGAAATTCGTTCGATTTTCTTCAAGCGTCATGACACTCAAGCAGCTCGAGGCTTTCTACTGGGCCGCCACCTGCAGGAACTTCTCGGTAGCGGCCAGCCGCCTGAATATCTCGGTATCGTCGTTGTCCAAGCGCATCGGCGAACTGGAGTCGGCCATAGGCGCCGCGCTGTTCAACCGCGACAACCGCAGTGCGGTGCTGACACCGCTGGGCGACCGGCTGTTGACGCATGCCCGCGACGTGCTGCGCAGCGCCGAGCATTTCATGCGCCGCGCCAACGACGCGCGCGCGTTGTCGGGCCGCTGCCGCTTCGGAGTGGGCGAACTGACCTCGTTGACCTGGATGCCTCGCCTGATCTCGCTGATCCAGCAGTCGCACCCGAACCTGGCGGTCGAGCCCCATTCCAACCTGGGGCAGGTGCTGGAAACGCAGCTGGAGGATGGCGAACTGGATTTCGCCATTATTGCCGGCCCATCGACCCGTACCGCCATTGCCTCGCACGGCATCGGACAGGTGCAGTTCGTGTGGGTGGCCGCGCCCAGCCTGTATCCGGGCGAGCCGCCGTCGCACGCGCAAGATGTGGCCGAGCAGACATTGATTACGCTGCCCAACAGCGCGGGCACCGTGCGCATGCTGGATGAATGGCTGGCCGAACATCACGTGGCCACCGGCCGGCGCATGACCTGCGAGAACCTGGGCGCGGTGGCCGGCATGCTGAAAGAGGGCCTGGGCATGGGCTTCTTGCCGCGCGCCTGGGCCGCTGCCCTGGTCCAGCGCGGCCACCTGGTGGAACTGGCGCGGCTGCCTAGTTTGCGACCGTTGGCCTACACCTACCAATGGCGGCGCGATGACACCCGCCCAATGGTCCAGCAGCTGCGAGACCTGACGACCCAGGCGGTCGATTTCGATATCCTGCCCTGCCTGATGTAGCTGCCGGGATGCGGGGCGGTGGTCACCACAGGGGGTGCGGGGCCGCGAAGTCGACTTCGCTCATGACGCGCTCGCGCATGGCGGTGACCAGGGGCCGGATGTCGTCGCGCCGGCACTGGAATGAATAATGCAGCAGCCGCAGCGGTGGGTGGCTTTCGATGGCACGGATGGCGTGCTTGTCGTACAGGGTGCGCATCCAGCCTTCCGGGAAGAACCCCACGCCCACGCCGGCCGCCACCATGCCGGCGATGGCGCCCATGTTGTTGCAGGCCAGCTGGCGCGACACGCTCAGGTTGTTTTCCTGCAGCCAGGCCTCGAAGATGCGGGTCGAGCCGGCGCCAGGGGGCATGGTGATGACGGTCATGTCCTGCAGGCTGGCCGGCGTCAACACCCGGATTCCCTCGAGCTGGGTGGCCGAGCCCGCCCAGGTATAGCGCACCTCGGCAATGGTGTGCGAGGCAATCGAGGGCCGCGACGACCAGCCCGCCACCACGGCGAAATCCAGTTCGCCGGCCTCGACCCGGCGTTCCAGGTTCTGGCCCACGTCCACGTGCGGTTCCAGGCGCAGGTCGGGATAGTCTTTGCGGCAGCGGGCCACGAATTTGGGCAGCCAGCTCATCGCCGCCAGTTCGCCCATGCCGAAGCGGCACACGCCCTGCAAGCCGTCGTCGGTGCCCACCGCCGCGCGCGCCCGGTTGGCCGCGCTGAGGATCTCGCGCGCCAGCGGCAGCAGGGTCTCGCCCTCGCGGGTCAGTACCGAACGATGGCCGCTGCGATCGAACAGCGTCTTGCCCAGGTCGGCTTCCAGCTCGGTGATGCGCTTGGAGAGCGACGATTGCGACACATGGATATGCGCCGCGGCCGCCGCAAAGCTGGATGACAGCGCGGCGGCGTAAAAGGCCTCGAGTTGCTTGAAAGTCATGCGCGTTGTTCCAGGGTTGCCACTCGCGGGCGGGCAGGGCATTGATGCTGAAAATCGATGAAAGTCGAGGGAAATTTATCACTTTCTTCTGAGTACTGTTATTGCTAGAGTGCTTGGGCCTATAACGACAACCCTGCTTCCCGAAAGCGGAGGAGACCTCATGAGCACAGCCTTCACCTGGCTGGCCGGCGCCGCGCTGGCCGCCGCCTTTGCCGGCCCTGCCGCCGCGCAGGACTGGACCCCCACCCGGCCCATTGAGATTCTGGTTGGTTTCGCGCCGGGCGGGTCCGCCGACCAGATCGCCCGGCAACTGTCCGAAGCCGTGAAGAACACCGTGCCGGTGCCGGTGGTGGTGATCAACAAGCCGGGCGTGGCCGGGGTGCTGGCCGCCCAGGAAATCGCCGCGGCCGAACCTGACGGCTACAAGCTGTTCGTGGGCGGCGGCAGCGAGACTACGTCGGTGGGCAACCACCAGAAAATCTCGTACGACCCGCGCAGCGATTTCACGCCGGTGCTGAAGGCCGCGCGCCTGCCGTCGGTGCTGGCAGTGAATGTGAATTCGCCGTATCCCGACATGAAGGCCCTGATTGCCGCCGCGCAAGGTAAGCCCGAGGCGCTGAGCTATGGGTCCACCGGCAATGGCAGCCTGTTCCATTCGACCATGCTGGCATTCGAGGCCAATAGCGGCTTGCGCTTTTTGCACGTGCCCTACAAAGGGGCGGCCGCCTCGCTGACCGCGCTGGCGGCCGGCGAAATCGACATGGCGTTCGGCGCGCCCGAAGAAGTGCGCGGCCTGATCGATGCGGGCAAGATCAGGCCCATTGCGTTGTTCTCGAAATCGCGCGTGCCGTCACTGCCGGATACTCCCACCATGACCGAACTGGGCTATCCCATTGCGCTGGACAACATGAAAGGCCTGTTGGCGCCGGCGGGCTTGCCCCAGCCGGTGTACAGCTATCTGAATCGTGTGTTTCACGACGCTTTGCAAAGCCCGTCGTGGAAGGCCTATGCCGAACGCAGCGGACTGACCACCGATTATGCCGACGGCCCCGCTTTCCAGAAAGAGATCGACGAGAGCTACACACTGATCGGCAACTCGCTCAAAGCCACCGCGGCCAAGCAATAGCGAGCGTGGTGCCGGGCGGATGGCCGGCCAGGTGTCTGACTCCCGCAGAGTGTCAGACATTGACAGATACCCCCTGTGGGCACAACCATCAACCGGAGACCCTGCATCATGAACTCGCACGCCAAGCCCATCATCGGATTCATCGGCCTGGGCATCATGGGGCGCGGCATGGCTGCATCATTGCTGCGTGCGGGCCATGACGTAGTCGTGCACAACCGCGGCCGCGATGCCGAGGCCGCGCTGGCCGCGGCGGGCGCCCGCCGTGCCGCCACGCCGGCCGAGCTG
>DASPIV010000194.1:0-2173 GCA_035628955.1 Bordetella sp. | reverse complement strand
CACAGCGAAGCAGCAGATCCTGCCCCGCACGGTCGCGTAGTTCAATACTGATGCGTCGGGAAGCGGCATCCTGCAGATCGGTCTCGCTGCCATGCGGGCCCAACGCCTCGCGCAGTTGCTGCCGGGTGGCGGGCTCATCGAAGGCCTGCTCCAGCACGGGGGCCAGCGTCCGTCCGATACGTGGCGGCCGAATGCTCAGGTTCAGGAAGTACATAATCGCCGGACGATTGCGAAACTGCAACCGGCCAACCTGGTCGATGACCAGCGTGGCATCGGGCATGCCGTCCAGGCCATCGATCAGGAAACGCCGCAAGTTGCGCACACGGCTCAATGTGCGGTCGAGTTCGTCCACATGCTGGTCCAATGAACGCCCGACGCGCCCGTCCTGCGGGCCCGCCTCATCCAGGATAGGCGGATATTCGACGCGCAGCCGCTTCATTTCGCCGTCCATATAGCGCAACGCGGCCTCTTGGCTGCGCCAACTCCACAAGGGGTAGCAGGCGGCAACACCCAGCAGCCCGGCAGTCGGCGGTACCCATGTATTGCCCCACCATAAGACCGCCAGGGCGGCGGCCAGAATGGCCACCAATAGCCCTGCGCTGCAGAGCACGGCCTGGCGCGGGGATAGCTGCGGCAATATCAGGCACAGCACCAGCACGGGAATGGCGCTGGCCAGTATGGTCTGCCAGGCTTGGGCCGGCTGTAGCACCAGGTCTTTCCGCGCCGCCTGGAGCAAGTTGGCCATGATCTCGGCGCCCGAAATACCGCTGGCGCGATGCGATACCGGGGCGGGAAATACGTCGCCCATCCCTGTCGCGCCGGCGCCTACTAACACGTACTTGTCCTGGAACGCTGCGGCGGGCACGTCGCCACGCAGCACGGCCAGGTAGGATACGGCCTGGAAGTGTCCGGGAGGGCCCGCGTAAGGGATAAGCGAGGTCTCGGCCGGCGCCAGCTGCGCAAGGAACTTGCTTACCGTCGCGTCCTGGCCGCCGGCCCGCAGCATGGCCAGGGCAAAATGCTCCCACTGCACGCCGTCCACGCGGCGTGTCCAGGTGGCGCGTCGCACGACGCCATCGTCATCCAGGGCGATATTGATATAGCCCAGGCCGGCAGCGGCCCGCGCCAACGGGCCCAGCGGCAGGTCGACGTGCGTCGGCTGCTCGAGATTGTCCAGCACCACGGGCAGCACGACGCGTCCGTGGCGGCGGATCGCTTCGGCCAGCACCCGGTCACTGTTGAGATTATGTTGGTCGGCCTCTGCAAATACGATGTCCAGCCCCACGGCACGCGCATCATGCAGACGGTCCAGCAAAGCCGCATGCATTACGCGTGGCCAGGGCCAGCGCCCCAGCGCGGCCACGGTCTGGTCGTCGATCATGACGATCAGCACATCGTCCGGAGCCGTCCGGCTACCCAGCGAGATGGCGCGGTCATAGATCATCTGGTCAATGCGGCCCAGGCCATTGGCTGCACCCAGCAGGCCGGCCAGGGCGACCAGGATGACCGTCAGCAGCCGCGCATGCGGACTGGCGCGGCGGCTGTCGGCCACGGTCGCCATGAATGACTCAGTAGTCGGCCAACATGACGGCGCCGCCGTCGGACAGCGCTACGGGCAGGCCCGACACCGTCATCAGGACGCTGGCGCCCTCGAACGTCAGATGCGCGTCGCGGCCGTGCAGGCCGACGGCATCGATAGCCCGCACCGCAACATAGTAAGTACCGCCGCCTGGCGCCGCGAAACGGATGTCCGGGGTGTTGAACTGGCTGGACGACGTAAGCTCCAGGCCTTCGGCATCGCGCGATACCTGCACTTGATAGGCCACCGCGCCGGGTACGGGCGAGACCGCCGTTGTCCACTGGCCCGATCCTGCCCGCTGCGGGGCGCCAAGTTGCGGCGCGGGCAGCAATGGCCGAACCCCTGAAAGCACGCCGTCGGCACCGACAGCGGCCCCAAAGCCCGTGGGCACAGCAACGACACGGCCTGCCGAGTGATTGGGCGCGTGCGGTTGCAGGCGCACACTACCATCGATGACTTCGCTGCGTGCGCCGTGCGCACCGGCCTGGACGCGAAAGCGCGTACCTCGTACACCGGTAACGGCTACCGGTGTGCGCACCTCGAAGCGGCCCACGCCTTGGCCGGACGGCGCGACATGGGAATCCAGGGTCCCGC
>DASPIV010000193.1:0-2516 GCA_035628955.1 Bordetella sp. | reverse complement strand
GGACCGATGTCGTGCGGCAGGACCTGGCCGTCGAGCACCGGGCTGAACAGGCTGCGTTGGGCGCCTTCGGCCTGCAGCGCATCGGCCACCTGCGGCGCCTGCTGGGCTTGCAGCAGGGCGGCTACCGGCAATTGCCGGGCGGCGTGAATGTCGGCCGCACCGGCTGCCGCCAGGAAAGCCTGGGTCAGGGGCAGGGCCTGTGCAGCGGTTCGAAAACTGCGGCCCAGCGCGGCGCTTTGCAGGATGGCGCGCGAGAAGCGCGGCCGGCGCGCCAGCATTGCGCATATGGCAGACGCGCCGGCAGACTGGCCCATCACCGTCAGGCGGGTGGGATCGCCGCCGAAGGCCGCAATGTGTTCATGCACCCAATCGATCGCCAGTTCCTGGTCCAGCAAACCCATATTGGCGGCAACGCCAGGCACATAAAGCCAACCCAGGGCGGCCAGGCGGTAGTTGACGGCCACCACGACCAGGTCGCCCTGCCCGGCCAATTGTGATCCGTCGTACCAGGGCAGTGCGCCGCCGCCGCTTTGCCAGGCACCGCCGTGCAGCCAGATCACGACGGGGCGCTTGCCCAGGTCGGCGCCAGGAGTCCAGACTGTCAGGTGCAGGCAGTCTTCGGATTGGGGGACATCGAAATCGCCCATCGCCTCGCGCAGGCGGGACGGTAATTGTGGCGCGACCGGGCCGGGGCGCGACGCATCGCGATCGCCGTGCCACGACGCGGGCAGCGGTGGTGCGAAGCGCAAGGGCCCCACGGGCGCCTGCGCATAGGGAATGGCGCTGAAGCGGCATACGCCGTTCTCGACTGATCCGGTCAGCGAGCCATGTGCCAGCCTGGCTTGGGCCGTATGGGCCATGTCCTCTCCTTGTTGACGGTGCCGCCATTGCGATGCGCGGTCTTGTCCTTATGGTAGGAAGGAAATCGGCCAGGAAGGCATGCCGATTTTGCACAAGGCCATGCAATATGCGCATGGCCGGGCAACCCCGGGGTCAGGCTTCCAACGCGATGCGCTCGGCCCGGATGACCTGGGCCAGGCTGGATGCGAAAGCTCTTGCCTGCCGGGTGCTGGGGCGGTCGCGCCGCCAGATCGCGGCCAGCGGCGACTTGGCCAAGGCCGGCTTGTGCGCCAGCACGTGCAGGTCGCCGCGCGCCTGGCTGACGGCCGCCACGCTGCCGGGCATCATCCACAGGTAGTCGGCGGTGCGCAGCATCTCGCGCCCGAACTCGAGAGAAAGCACGCCGATCATATCGGGAATGGGCAGGCCGGCCGCGCGCAGCGAAATCTCAAGTTCGCCGCGGATACGGCTGCCGGGCAGGGCGGTCATCCACGGATACCGGGCATAGTCGGCCAGCGTGGCGTCCTGGCGGGCAGCCAAGGGGTGCGTGGGGGCACAGGCCAGCACGACCGGGTCGTTCAGCAAGGTGACCGAGCGGTACACCTGAGGATTCACGGTGGACGAGAAACGGCTGATCAGCACATCGAGCGCGCCCGAGTCCAGGTCTTCGATCAGTTTTTCATGAGTGCCCATTTCGAGGGTGAGCGATATGCGGGGATACGCCAGGCGGAAAGCGTGCGCGGCCTCGGCCACGGGCCAGCCGGCGAACATCGAGAAGCATCCCACCGTCAGGCTGCCTTCTTCGCCGCGCAGTACGGCGGCCAGGTCTACTTCGGCCTTGCGGAAGTCGGACAGCATCTGGCGAGCATGCCGGCACATGGCTGCACCCAGCAGTGTGCAGGTGGTGCCCTTGGCGGTGCGCTCGAACAGGCGCGCGCCCACGACTTCCTCGATTTCGGCAATGGCGCGCGACAGGCCCGATTGCGTGCTGTGCAACTGCGTGGCGGCCTTGGACAGATTGCCGAGTTCCGCCACGGTAAGCACGATTTCCAGATGCCGGATGCGAAGTTTGCCTCGAAAGGGAGTCATGGTGGCCGCATGCATGCAGCATCAGGGTTGTCGGATAAGCAGGAGAAAATCCTGCGGCAGCGTACACCCGCGCAAGCCTGCTGTGCGGCCGGGCCCTGCCTGCGGCTACCCGGCCCGGCCTGGCACGGGGTGCGCGCCGGGCCTTATTTCACCATGAACGCCGCTAGAAATCGAAGGTCACCGACAGCATCGCCGTGCGCGGAGCGCCCAGGTACATCGAGCCGTAGTCCGTGGCGGGGCCTGTCCAGTAGTTCTTGTTGAACACGTTGAAGACGTTCAGGCGAAACACGGTAGAGGTGCCCGATATCTTGGTGTGGTAGCGCGCGCCCAGGTCCAGGCGAGTCCAGTCGGGCATTTTCTGGTTGTTGGCCTGGTCCAGGTATTGCGAGCCGTTGTAGACCAGCATAGACGTCAAGGTCAGGCCCGGCAGGGCAGGCAAGTCCCATTCGGCGCCCAGGTTGGCCTGGATGCGCGGCACATTGATGGGGCGGTTGCCGGTGTTGATGCCGCCGGGCGTCCTGGTCAGTTCGGCGTCGTAGTAGACCGCGCCGCCCAGCAGGCGCACGCCGCGGGTCACGGTGCCGAAC
>DASPIV010000192.1:0-2595 GCA_035628955.1 Bordetella sp. | reverse complement strand
ATCTTCATGATTGCCCTGCACGGCGTAGAACCAGGGCTGCTTCAGCCACTGCACGAACGACTCGCTTTCATGGCCTCGATCGACCAGGTCGCCCACCGAGAACAGGCGGTCCCGCGCGGGGTCGAAACCCAACTCGTCCAGCGCCTGCCGCAGCCGGCTGAAATGCCCATGGATATCGCCCACGGCAAAGTCGCGGCCGGCGGTGTTCGCCGCCATACGCAGGAAAGGCTGGGTCATGATGCTGGGGGCTACTGGATGCGGGTCGGGAAACGGCAACGATAGCAAGTCCTGTGCCGTCGTGCAGGTGACAGCTAGCAGCACGGCATGGCGCTTGGCATGGCAGCATCAATCCGGCGTGTCCGCCCATACCCCCGAATTCAGTTATAAACACAAAAAATCGCTATGCCAAACCACCTGGGGCTACTCGATGACGGTACGGACCGTGGCCATTGCCATCCACGATGGCGTGCAGGCGCTGGACGTCGCCGGGCCGGTGGATGTCTTCCATGAAGCAAACGGCTATCTGGCCCAGGCTGACCGGTATGAAACCGTCCTGGTCGCCGCCGAGCGCCGGCCACTGCGCGCGTCGAACCGGATGCAAATGATTGCCGACCTGGTGTTCGAGCAAGCGTCAGCGGAATTCGACATCTTGCTGGTGGCCGGCGGTCCCGCCCTGCCCGACACCGCACCGGAGCCCAGGTTCATTGAATGGATCCGCACGGCCCCGCTGCGCGCCCGTGTCTACGGATCCATTTGCACCGGCGCGTTTGCCCTGGGCCATGCCGGCCTGATCGACCAGCGCCGCGTGACGACCCACTGGCAGAACGCTTCCAAACTGGCCGCGCGATTTCCACAGGCCCAAGTCGAGCCCGATGCCATCTACGTACGCGACGACAGGCTGGTTACGTCGGCCGGCGTAACCGCCGGCATAGATCTTGCCCTGGCGTTGGTCGGGCAGCACCATGGACCTCGAATCGCGGTCATGGTCGCCAAGCGGCTGGTAGTCGTGGCGCAGCGCCAGGGCGGCCAATCGCAGTTCAGCCCCTATCTGACGGCACCGCCCGATACCGCGTCGCCCGCCGCCCGTATCCAGGCCCACGTCATGGCCCACATAGGCCAACGGCACACCCTGGAATCGCTTGCGGCCGAAGTCGGCATGAGCCCCCGCAGCCTGGCGCGCTATTTTGTGCAGGAAACCGGCATCACGCCATACGAATTCGTGCAACGCGCGCGCATCGATGCCGTGCGCATGATGCTGGAAGCCGGCGATCGTCCGCTGAAAACCATTGCCTATGACTGTGGCTTCGGCACCGTAGACCGGATGCGCATCGTTTTCAGCGAGCGGCTGGGCATCACGCCGGCGCAATACCGCGCCAGCTTTCGCCAGCATGCAGGACCGCCGCCCGCGCCACGGCCATAGCCGGCCTGGCCGTGACGCCGCGGCTGGCCCAAGCCGGGATCAGGCCCCCCTGGCGGGCAGCAAGCCCAAGCCTCGGCGGCAGGCAATCGCATCAGCCCGGCCAGGCCGAGTTCAGAATGATGGAGCAGAAGTTCATCCGCTTGTAAGCCGGATCTTTCAATGCCAGTACATCGGCCTTCACATTGCCGAAAGTCGTCAGCGGCTTGTGCTTGATGCCACCGGCGAAGTGGTCGATGATGTTTTCCTTGAAGTTCGCCTCGCGCGGGTGATGCTCGCATACGTGGCAACGCTGCTCGTGCGTGAAGTCGTCATAGGCGATACCCAGCACATCCATCTCGACGCCGGCGGTCACCAGTGCGATAGTCGGGCGCATATGTTCCGGAATGCCGGGCGTTGTGTGCAGCGCGATTGCCGTCCAGACGTCTTCGATCTCGCGATCCGAAACCCCGTGGCTTTTCATGAAATCACGCGCCGCGTTGGCGCCATCGACCTCGAAACGAAGATCGGGGCTGGAATGGGGCGCGGTCAGGCCCATGTCATGGAACATGGCCCCCAGGTACAGCAGTTCGGCATCGTAATCGAGGCCACGGCGTGCGCCCGTCAGGGCACCCCAGCAGAATACCCGCCGGCTGTGGTGGTAAAGCAGGTCGTCCTCGGTATCGCGGACGAGTTGGGTCGCGGCACGCGCAATCGCGCTATCGGGAATCCGGATGCCGGCGATGGTTTCGGCCATGGAGTGTGCTCCTGAAGTACGCCCGGGCCGCGGCATGAATCGCGGCACCCGGGCACGGGTGTGGTGGGGCCGGTAGGCCCTTGCCGTACCAGGCGGCGGGACCATCGTGGCGTGTGCATGAATTTCAGCACCCGGCGCAGGCCCGGACAACAGACACGCCACCGCGGATCAGGACAACAGCACATCGTTTTGTGCCAAGCCCGCGACAGGACAGCAGGCCCGCCGCAATGGGCCACAGCCCCGCCTCGAGCGCAAGCTGCTGGTTCAATGGGCCAGCTTCGGAAACGAGTCATTGCAATTTTAGATCGATTGATTTAAAACAAGGCAGCCCACCTTTGTGGCGTTCCAAGGAATTCACGTTGTTTTCTCTCTTGCCGGGCGGCAATCGTGGCATCTGACCAGGCGCGCGCAACATGCTTGGGATGGGGTCGCGGCCTGATCT
>DASPIV010000191.1:0-4252 GCA_035628955.1 Bordetella sp. | reverse complement strand
GCTATAGTCGGGCAGGCTGTCTTCCCCGGTGGCAGTGCCGCGCACCATGGCGGCACGGCGTTGCAGGAAGGCATCGCGCACGAAGCTGTAGGGGTCGAGCGCCACCCGGTCGACCATATCGGTGGTATCGAGCAGGCTGGCGCGGGTATCGACGATATCCAGGCCCCAGAGCGAATTGCGCCAGCGGGTGTTTTCAATGGCCCCCGGGTTGGAATACGTGATCATGCCGCCTTGCCAGTCGCCGAGCAGGCCCACGCCGTCGCGCACCGAGCTGGCGCCCAGGAACGGCAGCACCAGGTACGGCCCCTGGCCGAAGCCCCATACGCCCAGCGTCGTGCCGAAGTCGTTGGGGATCTTGCGCGCACCGGTGGTCGAGGCGACGTCGAAGCAGCCGCCTATGCCCATGGTGGTGTTGAACAGGAAGCGGCCCAGCGTGTTGACGAAGTCGTGGCCGCGGCCCTGCAGGAAGCTGTTGGTGGCCCCCCACAGGTCTCCCACGTTGCTGAATATGTTGTGTATGCAGCTGCGCACCGGCTGCGGGGTGACATAGGTGTACGCTTGCGCCACCGGCTTGAACACCGCCCGGTCGACCGTGTCGTTGAACTTGTACACGCCGCGGTTGAAGCCTTCCCAGGGATCGCGCGGATCAGGATTGGCGGGCGCGGCGCAGCCCGCCGTCAAGGCGCATGCGGCCAGGGCGAAAGCAAAACGGGCGTAGGTTGTCGTGTTCATGGTCGGACGGGCCCCGGGGGATAGGTTCGGGTCGATTCTCAAGGTGCCGGACGACGCAGCATGCGCGGCAAACGGGCAATTATCTATGGCGCGACGGAGAAAAGCTTCAATTCCCCGGTGTCGAGCCTTGTTTTTCAGCGGTGCCATACAAGAACTGGCTGATCAGTTGTTCCAGCACCACGGCGCTCTGGGTATAGCGGATTTTGGCCCCATCGGCAAAATTTTCTTCTTCGCTGCCGGCCGACAGCCCCACGTATTGTTCACCCAGCAAGCCCGAGGTCAGGATGGAGGCGGACGAATCTTTGGGGAACTGGTAGCCCTCTTCCAGGTTGAGCGTGACCACCGCCTGGAAAACCTTGTCGTCGAAGCTGATATTGCCGACCCTGCCCACCACCACGCCGGCGCTCTTTACCGGGGCGCGGGCCTTCAGGCCGCCGATGTTGTCGAAGTTGGCCGTCAGGGTGTAGGTGGGAGCAAACGAGAAACTGCTGAGATTGCCTGCGCGCAAGGCCAGGAAGACCAGCGCGGCAGCGCCCAGCAGCACGAAGAGCCCTACCCAGAAATCGGTTTTTTCGCGTGACATGATGAATCCGTATCAATTGCCAAACATCAGGGCGGTAAGAAGGAAATCCAGGCCCAGCACCGCCAGCGAGCCCACCACCACAGTGCGCGTGGTGGCGCGCGCCACGCCCTCGGGGGTGGGCCTTGCCTGCCAGCCCTCGTAGAGCGCGACCAGGGTCACGGTAACGCCGAACACCAGGCTTTTCAGGACGCCGTTGGCAACGTCGTCCCAGACGTCTACGCCGCTTTGCATCTGCGACCAGAATGCGCCGGCATCGACGCCGATGAGCAGTACGCCCACCACCCAGCCGCCCAGGATACCCACCATGGAGAACACGGCGGCCAGCACAGGCATGGCGATGATGCCGCCCCAGAAGCGCGGCACCAGTACGCGCCGCATGGGGTCGACCGCCATGACTTCCATGGCGGCGAGTTGTTCGCCCGCCTTCATCAGCCCGATCTCGGCCGTCAACGAGGTGCCGGCACGCCCCGCGAACAGCAGGGCGGTGACTACCGGACCCAGTTCGCGCACCAGCGACAAGGCCACCAGCAGGCCCAGAGCCTCTTCGGACCCATAGCGGTTCAAGGTGTAGTAGCCCTGCAGCCCCAGCACGAAGCCTACGAACATGCCGGACACGATGATGATCAGCAGCGAATAGTTGCCGATGAAATGCACTTGCTGGGACACCAGCCGGGGGCGCGATACGGCAATGCCGCTGCGTGCCAGCAGGCCCCCCAGGAACCGGGTGAAGAAGCCCACGCCGCTGACCAGGTTGCCCACCCAGCGGCCCAATGCGCCCAGCGCTTGCATCGGCCCGGTCATGCTTTGCGTCCTTGTTGCGCCAGCCAGGCCTGGAAGGCGGGGGTGTCGGGATACTGGAAGGCCACCGGCCCGTCGGGCTCGCCGCGCAGGAATTGCCGGACGTACGGGTCTTGCGAATCGGCCAGCGTTTGCGGCGTACCGGCGGCGACCAGCCGGCCCTGCCCGACCAGGTAGACCTGGTCGGCGATCGCGAAAGATTCCTGCACATCGTGCGTGATCAGTACCGATGCGCAATGCAGCCGGTCGGCCAGGTCGCGGATCAGGCGGGCGGTAATGCCCATCGAGATCGGGTCGAGCCCGGCGAAGGGCTCGTCGTACAGAATGAGTTCGGGTTCCAGCACCACGGCACGCGCCAGCGCCACGCGCCGCGCCATGCCGCCCGAGATCTCGGCCACCCGCAGGTGCGCAGCCGCACGCAGGCCGACCGCGTCGAGCTTGTCGAGTACTCGTTCGGTGACTTCGGCTTCGGTCAGGCGGGTATGTTCGCGCAACGGAAAGGCGACGTTTTCGAAGACGTTGAGATCGGTAAACAGCGCACCCTGCTGGAACAGCACGCCCATACGCTTGCGCAAGGCCTGCAGGCTATTGCCGCTGGCTTGCCCGACATCGGTGCCAAAGGCCCGCACTTGCCCTCGCAGAGCCCGCAATTGGCCGGTGGCCGCGCGCAGCAGGGTGGTCTTGCCCGAGCCCGAGCCGCCCATGACGGCCACCACCTGGCCGGGCTTGACCGCCATGCTGATGTCTTGCAATACCGTGAAATCGCCATAGCCAAGCGCCACCCCGTCGAGAGACAAGGCGAGGTCCGAGCTGCTGGGAGTGTGTTCGGGCATAGGCAATGGAAATTGGGCCGGGGCCGGCAAAGGGTTGCCCCGGCAGCGACGGCCATTGTAACGTGCCCTCGCGGCGCCGCTTGTGTGTCCGATCGTGACCTTATTGCAGCGTAATGTTGCCTTTTTTGATCACTTGCGCCCATTTTTCGGTTTCGCTGGCGATGAAGGCCGCGAATTCTTCAGGGCTGCCGCCCCCCGCCTGGCTACCGGTGTCGGCAATGGCTTTCTGCACTTCGGGGTCTTGCAGGATGCGGTTGAACTCGCTGTTCAGCTTGGCAATGATGGGGGCGGGGGTGCCAGCCGGCGCAATAATGCCTTGCCAGTTGTAGGACTCGAAGCCGGGCAGGCCGGCCTCGGCCAGCGTGGGTACGTCGGGCAGCACGGCCAGGCGCTTGGACGACGTGACGGCAATGGGGTGCACCTTCTGGCCGCGGATGGCCGGTAGCGCCGAATAACCCATTTCGAACATCATCGAGATATGGCCGCCCATCAGGTCGGTGGCTGCCAGGGCGCCGCCCTTGTACGGAACGTGCACGATATCAATGCCCGCCTGCTCACGGAACATTTCGCCCGACAGGTGATGCGCGCCGCCCACGCCGGATGAGCCGAACGTCAGCTTGCCGGGTTCTTTCCTGGCCAGGGCGATCAGTTCTTGCAGGTTCTTTACCGGCAGCGAATTGTTCACGCTGAGTACCAGCGGGCTGTTCTCGATCAGGATGACCGGCGCCAGGTCTTTGGCGGCCTGGTAGGGAATATCCGGCATCAGCGTCGGATTGACGGCCATCGGGGCCAAATTGCCGGTGCCGATGGTGTAGCCGTCGGGGGCCGCCTTGGCGACCAGGTTAGTGCCGATCACACCGCCCGCGCCAGCCTTGTTCTCGACCACCACGGTCTGCTTCAGCGAATCGGCCAGCTTGCGTGCCAGCAGCCGTACGCGCGTGTCGGCGAAGCCGCCCGGCGCGTAGGGCACGATCAGGGTAATGGGTTTGGAAGGCCAGTTGGCGGCATCCTGGGCGTGGGCTGGCAAGGGGCCGGCCACGGCGGCGGCCAGCAGGCCGGCCAACAGCGGGCGTAGCGGGTTCATGCGCGGACTCCTCATTCTGATGTTGCGCGGACCCGGCCATTATGCCCGTTGAGGAAGGGCAAGCGCGCTCGCCGCCAGCAATGCGGCGCTGGCGCCCAGTACCGCCGGTAGCCCGATCCCATGGCGTGCTGCCCATGCCGCAGCCAGCGGCCCCAGGATCTGACCCAGGGCGAATGCGGCTGTCATGGCGGCCGCGGCGCGAGCCGCATTGCTGCCGGCGCT
>DASPIV010000190.1:0-5840 GCA_035628955.1 Bordetella sp. | reverse complement strand
CATCAAGCCGATGGCGTAGGTCAGGTCGGCCAGCTCTTTGTCGGTGAACTCGGCGGTCGCCGCGGCATACTCGTCATCGGGAATGGCGGTAATGGCGACGTTGGTCACCGTCTCCGCCCAGGCCAGCGCCGCGCGTTCGCGCGTATTGAAGACATCTCTCGATTCGCGCCATGCCTGTACGAGCACCAGCTTTTCCACGGCGAGGCCCTGCTTGAGCAGATCGCGGCAATGCATGTCTATGCAATAGGCGCAGCCGTTGATCTGCGAGATCCGCAGGTAGACGATATCGACCAGTTCTTTGGCCAGGCCGGATTTTTGAATATAGGCGTACACGCCGCCGAAGGCTTTGTAGCCCTCGGGTGAAACCTTGGCATAGTCGAGACGTTTGCTCATGATGTGTGTCCTTGGTTGTGTTGGCCAGGAGTCTGCATCATGACTTATCATGGACTACCAAGAAAGAGCCAAGATATGGATCAGATACTGGTCCATGATCATTGCGGCCGCGGGCTGCCCGCCAACTGCTACATCAGTTTCAGGACGCGCCGCGCCAATGTCTCGGCCATGGCCTGGGAATCGATATTCGTGAACCCCAGCAGCACGGCCGGCGGGCCCTTGGCGCCCTGGGTCCAGTCGCTCAGCGCTTCCGCATACAGGCCGTCCGCGCGCATGCGGGCAGCAAGCTGCCGGTCTGATCGCCGCCCCCTGGGCCGCAGGATCAAGTGCATGCCCCCTGGCTGGGGCTCGATGCGCACATGCTTGCCCAGCACCCCTTCCAGGCCGGCCATGGCTGCCTGGCGCCGCTCGGCGTACAGTTTGCGCATGCGCTGGATATGGCGCGCGAAATGCCCTTCGGTGATGAACCCCATGACGATGGCCTGGGTAAGCTGCGGGCTGCCCCCGGCAAAGACCTGGATCACCTGCTCGAACCGTTCGACCTGCGTGGCGGGCACCACCAGATAGGCCAGCCGGATGCTGGGGAAAAGTACTTTGCTGAACGTGCCCGCATAAATTACCCGCCCGTCGCGGTCCAGGCTCTTCAGGGCAGGCAGCGGCCGGCTTATGTACCGGTATTCACCGTCGTAGTCGTCTTCGATGATCCAGGCGGAATTCCGCGTTGCCCAGTCCAGCAATGCCACTCGACGGGGCAAGGACAGGGACACGGACAGCGGGCTCTGGTGCGCGGGTGTCACCACGGCCGCACGCGCCCGCGGCGCCATCCTGATGCCTTCGGAAACCACTATGCCTTCCTGGTCCACCGGTACGGGAACGGCCTTGATGTCCATCAGTGCCAGCAATTCCCGCGTGGGTGGATACCCGGGGTCTTCAAGCCAGGCGCTATCGCCTTTCTTCAGCAGCGCATGGCTGATCAGTTCCATGCTGTGGCGGTACCCCGAGGTGATGAATACCTGCGACGGAGCGCATTCGATGCCGCGCGCCACGTGCAGATACGCGGCGATCTCGGTGCGCAGGGCGGGCAGCCCAAAAACGGAGGGGTGCGTCATTTCCAAGGGCTGCATCGCGCGCACGCAGCGAGCCCCCAGGCGAGCCCAGATCTTGCGCGGGAATGCATCCAGCGCAGGCAGGCCCATCTGGAACGGGCGTATTGAATCGGGGCGAAAGCCGCTGGCGACAGCGTCGACGCCTAGCTGGGGAGCGGCGCTGGCCACCACTGTGCGTGGCTTGATGCCCGAGGCGACCACGGTTCCGGCCTGGCCGCGGGCCTGTACGTACCCCTCGGCGATCAATAGGGAATAGGCGGCCTCGATCGTGCCCCGGGCCAGCCCCAGTTCTTGGGCCAGTGCGCGTGCCGAAGGGATGCGCTCGCCGGGCTTCAGCAGCCCGCTGGCAATGGCACCGCGGAACCGGTCGTAGATCTGCCGATAAAAAGGCTGTGACGCCGTGGGGTCCAGCGGCGGAATACTGCCGGCCTTTGCGACTGCCATGGCGTGGCCACCTGTGCGTAGTGTTCCGAAAAATTATACGGTAGCTACCGGCACGCTCAGGCAGGTTGAATGCCGCGCCAGCTATGTGCTGACTGCTGCGAAATGGTCTTCCACGCTTGCATAGGCCGCTATTCTGGCATTGTGCGCCGCTTCGGCACCATAGGCCGACCCCTGCATGGAAAAGAACGCGATGTCGCGGATTCCTACCGTATTGAGTATGGCGGTCAGGTACGGCGTCAGGAAGTCGGGCTGGCGCGGCGGTTCGCCCGAATACGTGCCGCCCGACGAAATGGCGATGAAGGTGGGCCGGTCGCGCAGGGTGCCGATCTTGCCTTGGGGCGTCGGCCGGAAAGTCCGGTGCACGCGCACGATATGGTCGATCCAGGCCTTCAGCGCGGACGGGACTGTGTAGTTGTGCATCGGCGTGCCGATGATCAGGCCGTCGGTGTCTTCCAGCTCGCGTATCAGCCTTTCCGATTCCGCCAGGGTGCCCCGCTGTTCGATGCCCGTGGGCGGCTTCATGCCACCCAGCACGGCGGCGTAATCCGCATCCACATGCGCCATGGTGTCAATCGAGAGTTGGCGGTCGAGCAATTCGGCTTCGGGATAACGCCGTGCCAGGTGGTCGGCGATAGCCTGGGACAGGCGATAGCTTTCGGATGCTTGCCCACGCGGGCTGCAGTCGATGCGCAGGATTTTCTTCATTGTTCTTCCTTGTCGATGGATTTCGAGAAACGGATGGCGCCGGTGACCAGGCCCTGCCTGAAATAAAACCGTTGGGCCAGTGCGTTGGCAAGGCCCGTGTCCAGCACCAGCTTCTCGCAACCCTGCCGTGCCGCGATGCCGCTCAGTTCAGCGAGCAGCCTTGCACCCAGGTTGCGGCCCCGGCTGGCTACCGTGGTTACCAGGTCGTCCACATACAGAAAACGGCCGTAGATCAGGTTTTCCTGCAGGCGGTATCCGGCCACGGCCAGCGAGGCCTGGCCGTTCCACGCGCTCAGTATGCGGTACCGCTCTGCCGACATGCGCCGCACGCGCTGGGCAAAGTCTTCATACGTCTGCAGATGGGGCCGCAATTGCTGCATGACGCCAAAGCACGCACGCAGGTCTTCCTGGGTATCGGCGTGCCGAATGTGTACATCGTCCAAGTGAAGTTGCTCCTGGCAAAGAAACGCAATGGCCGGCAAGCATTTTGCTGTCCAGCCTGGCTTTATCACGTGGCTATGCTAAGAGGCATATGACTCAATAAAAAGAGCCATAATCTGAAATTCCGGCTATACCATGATCGCCGTTCCCGGGGCCCCGGGCGGCGCGCCGCCCAGCCGATAGCGTTCAGGTGGCGCTGGGCTCGATCAACCTGGCCAGTTCTGCAATGTTCTTGGCGATGAACGCAGGAGCCGCGCCGAGTTCGTCGAATACCGCGTCCTGGCGGTTGACCCAGCACACATTGAACCCGAAGTGAGAGGCGCCCGAGGCGTCCCAGGCGTTCGACGAAACAAACAGGATCTCGTGCGCGGCCAGACTCAGCGTGTCGCATGCCAGGGTATAGACGCGAGGGTCGGGTTTGAATACGCCCACGCCGTCCACGCTGAGCAAATGGCTGAAATGCCCTGCCAGGCCCGAGGCTTCGACCACGTTCCGGATCGAAAACTCAGAGCCGTTCGACAGGATACAAAGCGGCACGCCGGTGCGATCCAGCTGCTGCAGGGCTTGCGGAACCTCTGGATGGGGCGAGAGCTTCAGGTAGGCATCGCACAGCGTTTCGGCCGTCGCGGCATCCAGGTTCAATTTGAAGTGCCTTGCGACGTAGACCAGCGCGTCGCGGGTGGCTTGCTCAAATGGAATGTACTTCCCCATCAGGCTGCGCAGCCAGGTGTATTCCAGTTGCTTGTGCCGCCACAGACTGCTGATTTCCATCCCTTTGCCGGGATAGCATTTGTTGCATTCCTGGACGACCGAATGCACGTCGAACAGGGTGCCGTACAGGTCGAAGACGATGGCTTTCGCAGTGATCATGTTCAGTCCGAGGGCAGAGGGTGGGTGGAAAGCAGCCTGGCCTTGGCGGAGGTGGCAGGGCGGGGGGCGGGTTTTGCCGCCACGACCACACCGATGGCGATGACGGCGATTGCCGCTGTGCCAGGCAGGGACGGGTACTCGTGCAATACAGGGATTGCCAGTAGCGTGGCCAGTACGGGAACCAGGGCCATCATTGCCGCGGCCGCGCCGGAGCCCAGTGCCGCGATTGCCTGGTTATAGGCAAATAGCGCCACACAGCTCATCAATATGCCCTGATATACCAACTGGTAAGCAATTTCCTGGGTCGATGCCTGGCTCAACCGGGAAAGCCCAAGCACCACATAGACAGGAATGAAGACGATAGCGGACCAGAAGCAGATCAAGGCGGCAGACTCAAGCGCCGTGAGCCGGCTGGAACGAAAACGTACAGAATAGATCGCCCAGCCCAACGCCGCCAGCACCAACGCCGCATATCCCACCGCATCGATGGCGCTGCCGGCAGCGGGCCGGCTGGCCACCAGGACGATCAGCCCGGTCAGAATGGCCAGGTAGCCCAGCACGGTGGACATCGAGGGCCGTTGCCTGGTCAGGCACCAACTGATCAGCCCCGCGATAACAGGCATCAGCGCGGGCACGATAGACGAGGCCTGGGCGGCGGTCGTTCTTTGCAGGCCCAGCGCCACCAGCAATACGAATGGCGCGCCCCAAAGTACGGCATAAAGCAGGCCCTCGAGCCAGGCGCCTGCCGGTAGCCGTTGCCTGAGCAGGATGGGTGCAAGCAGTACCGCGCCTGCACCGAATCGAAGCGCGGCCACATCCCAGACGCGCAACTGATGCGTCACGGTGTAGCGGGTTACGACGAACCAGCCAGAGAATATAAGTACTGAAACGGATGCAAAGATCAGGCCGCGACCCCATCCCAAGCATGTTGCGCGCGCCTGGTCAGATGCCACGATTGCCGCCCGGCAAGAGAGAAAACAACGTGAATTCCTTGGAACGCCACAAGGGTGGGCTGCGTTGTTTTAAATCAATCGATCTAAAATTGCAATGACTCGTTTCCGAAACTGGCCCATTGAACAGCAGGAAATCGGCCGGACCAGCTTCGGCGGCGGGCTCAGCAACTGGTTGCTTCGGGAGTTCGTCCAGGACAGGCACTGGATGAGCGAAGAAGAATTCCTGAACGGCTTGTCGCTGTCGCAGGCTTCATGGGGATCATTGTTCCGCCGGCGATATTCATCGTCATGCTGGCTGCCGTGCTTGGCGCCTTTACCCAGTATCCATTGACCAATTTTGCGCTGGCGGGCGTGGCCGCGGCGGCGATCGGCCCGTCGGCCAGCATGGCCATCACCGCCGCCGGCCGGGTGCCGCGGCGTGTCTCGCCCGCTGGTGTTCCTGGCTAGCAGTTTTGTTGCGGTCGGTCTGTTGCAATGGCCCTTGTTGTGGGTGGTGCTGGTGCAAGCCGTGTTGAGCGTGGCAGTCGAATACCGCCGGCTAAAGGGCAAAGCCTGAAATGAGCGGTGCGCTTTGGAGTCTTTGGGCGGTATTCGCCCCGCTATCGCTGGTGACGATAGGCGGCGGCCAAGCCACCGTGGCCGAAATCCATCGGCAGGTGGTCGATTGCACCAATGGATGGCGGCGCAAGACTTCCTGAACACCTTTGCCATTGCGCGGCTGGCGCCGGGGCCGGGGTCGTTGCTGGTGACCCTGATCGGCTGGAAGGTGGCTGGCTTCTGGGGGCGGTGGTGCCACGCTGGCGATCTTCGCGCCCACGGCCCTCCTGATCTATGGCGTCGCCCATCTTTGACGGCGCCATCGCGGCGCGCGCTGGCAGCTTGCGCTCGAGGCGGGGCTGCGGCCCATTGCGGCGGGCCTGCTGTCCTG
>DASPIV010000189.1:0-2082 GCA_035628955.1 Bordetella sp. | reverse complement strand
CACCGAAGCGTGGACTAGCCGTCTGCCGACAGTGGTGTCAGTGTTTCACCGCGCGCCGCGCGACCCGCCCGGGAATGAAAACGGGTGCGGCTCATCGGGGGTGGGTTTTCACTTCAGGCACCCAGCGCGAGCCAGACACCTGGGTGCACTGCGGTCAGCGCTGGTCGTGCGAATGGACCTGCAGCGCTTCCAGAAAGCGCGACACCATGTTGTAGGCGGCCACCGTGGCGGTCAGCTCGACCATCAGCTTGTCGCTGCCCACCGCCTGGCGCGCCGCGTCGAACACCGGCTGGGGCACCTGGACGTGGCGCGTCATGGCGTCGGTGTAGGCCAGCACGGCGCGTTCTTGCTCGCTGAACTGGTCCGACGATTCCCATTGATCCAATGCATCGAGCTGCGGCTGGGTAATGCCTTCGCGCAGCGCGATGGGCGCGTGCTGGTCGGCTTCGTAGGGTGCGCCGTTGACGGCCGCCACCCGCATGATGACGAGCTCGCGTAGATCGCCCGGCAAGGTGCTGAGCTGGCGGATGGAAGTCAGGTAATTCAGCCAGCCGCCGGCCACGGAGGGGCTGTGCAGCAGCATCTGGTACAGATGCAGCACGCTGCCGCGCTCGGCGACGATGCGCTCGACCAGCGGCTTGGCTTCGGGATGGTTCAGATCGGCGTAGGGCAGGCGCGCCATGCGGGAAGCTCCGGAAAAGCGGCGGCCCGGACCGGGCCGCGCGGGTTCAGATTTTTTCGGTTTCGCCCGATTTGGGCTGCCATTTCATCAGGCGATGCTCGCCCAGGCCCACGATGTAGTCGAGCAGCAGCGCAAACGCGGTCAGCACCACGATGCCGGCAAACACGGTGTTGACATCGAAAGTGCCTTCGGCCTGCAGGATCAGGTAGCCGACGCCGCTGGCCGACCCCAGGTATTCGCCCACCACCGCGCCCACGAAGGCCAGGCCCACCGAGGTGTGCAGGCTGGAGAACACCCAGCTCGTGGCCGACGGCAAGTACACGTGGCGCAGCAACTGGCGCCGGCCCGCGCCCAGCATGCGGGCGTTGTCCAGCAAGGTGGGGCTGACTTCGCGCACGCCCTGGTAGACGTTGAAGAACACGATGAAGAACACCAGTGTCACGGCCAGAGCCACCTTGGACCAGATGCCCAGGCCGAACCACATGCCGAAGATGGGCGCCAGGATGACGCGCGGCATGGAGTTGGCGGCCTTGATGTAGGGATCGAGAATGGCGCTGGCGGTGCTCGACAGGCCCAGCCACAGGCCGAAGCCCAGGCCGGAAATGGTGCCGATGAAGAAGGCCAGCACGGTCTCGGATAGCGTGACCCACAAATGGCGGTAGATGTCGCCGTTGGTGATGAACCATGCCCAGATGCGGCCCCAGACTTCCAGCGGCTGGCCGAAGAAGAAGGCCACCTTGGGATCCAGCGACGCCACATACCAGACGAGCAGGATAAGGACCAGCAACAGCAGTTGCCAGAAGCGCAGCATAGAAGAGTGTTTCATGTCAGGCTCGCTTTTGCTGGGCATAGCCCTTGAGAACCTCTTCGCGCAGCACGCCCCAGATGGCGGCGTGCAGTTCGACGAAGCGCGGATGGATGCGCACTTCGGCCACGTCGCGCGGACGAGGCAGATCGATGGCGAACTCACCGATGGGGTGGGTGCCCGGCCCGGCCGACAACACCACGACGCGGTCGCTCATGGCGATGGCTTCGTCCAGGTCGTGCGTAATGAACAGCACGGCCTTGCGCTTGGCCATCCAGAGTTCGAGCACTTCGTTTTCCATCAGCTGGCGCGTCTGGATGTCCAATGCCGAGAAGGGCTCGTCCATCAGGATGATGTCGGGGTCGCGGATGAGCGTCTGCGCCAGCATGGCGCGCTTGCGCATGCCGCCCGACATCTGGTGCGGATAGCGTTCTTCAAAGCCGCCCAGGCCCACGCGCCGCATCCATTCGCGCCCGCGCTCGAGCGCTTCGGCGCGCGCCACACCGGCGAATTCGAGGCCGGCGATGACGTTTTCCAGGGCGCTGCGCCAGGGCAGCAGCGCCTCGCCCTGGAACATGTAGCCGGCCCGCCGGTT
>DASPIV010000188.1:0-3157 GCA_035628955.1 Bordetella sp. | reverse complement strand
AGACCAGCCATGGGGGCGCGGCTTCTGTCTGGCGGTGTTTCGCGCCAATTTCGTCGACGACCTGGATATCCAGGATGAAAATGTCGTGGCCGGCTTGTTGGAAGCCCTGGCGCAGGATGGCCCGGCGCTGATCGGCCAGGCGCGCCAGGAAAGCACCAAAGAGGCCTTGCGGCGGCAGGTCGACCGGGCGCGCGCACTGGGTATTTTCGGCGCGCCCAGCCTGATGGTGGGCTGCGAAATGTTCTGGGGCAACGACCGCCTCGAAGATGCCCTGCAATGGGCCGCGCGCGGCTCCGCCGCGCAAGCCTAGCGTCCCCCCCTTTCTACGGAGCCATGCATGCCCTCGTCAGATAAAGTCATGATCGTCACCGGTGGCAGCCGCGGCATAGGCGCGGCCGTTGCCCGGCTGGCCGCCGGGCGCGGCTATGCGGTTTGCATCAATTACCACCGGCGCCGCGACGCGGCCGATGAAGTGGTGCAGGCCATCCAGGCCAAGGGCGGGCGGGCCATCGCGGTGGCCGCCGATGTGGCCGACGAAGCCCAGGTCGTGCAACTGTTCCAGACCGTCGACCGCGAGCTGGGCCGCGTCCAGGCGCTGGTGAACAATGCGGGCGTACTGGAAACGCAGATGCGCGTCGAAGACATGGATGCCGCGCGCGTATCGCGCATTTTGGCCACCAATGTGGTCGGCGCGCTGGTGTGTTGCCGCGAGGCCGTGCGCCGCATGGCGCCGCGCCATGGCGGCCGCGGCGGCGCCATCGTCAACGTGTCGTCGGTGGCGGCGCGGCTGGGCTCGCCGGGGGAATACGTGGACTATGCCGCCTCGAAAGGCGCGCTCGACACCCTGACCATCGGCCTGTCGAAAGAAGTGGCGGGCGACGGCATACGGGTCAACGCCGTACGGCCCGGCACCATCTATACCGACATGCATGCCAGTGGCGGCGAGCCGGGCCGCGTCGATCGCCTGGCCAGCGCCATCCCGCTGCAGCGCGGTGGCACCGCGCAGGAAGTGGCCGGCGCGGTGATGTGGTTTTTCTCGGAAGAAGCTGGCTACACCACCGGGTCGTTCATCGAGGTGTCGGGCGGAAAATAGCCGGCTGGGCTCAGCGGCCGGTGTTCGGGTAGTTCGGCCCGGCGTCGTGGAAGCCGCCATTGCTGTACGGATTGACGGCGCCCGGGTGCGGCGGGCCGGGCTGGTGATCGCCCTGGGCGCAGCCCGCCGTCAGCAGCACGGCGGCAATAAGCGAAAGCAAACGCAATGGGGATTTCATGGTGGGGTCTCCTGGGTGAATCCTGCACCCATGTCAGTGCTCGTTATTATGGTCCCCGATGAGGCCCGGTCACCATAGCGAGGCAATGCCCCGCAGCAACTGCCATGCCGGCCATGGCGCAGGCACACGGGCCCGTCAGCCCATCAGGCGGGCCAGCTCCATGCCCGGGTCTTCCGCCCGCATGAAGGCTTCGCCCACCAGGAAGGCATCGACCTGGTGGCCGCGCATGAGTTTGACGTCTTCGGGCGACAGGATGCCGCTTTCGGTGATGACGCGCTTGCCGGCCGGAATCCGCGGCAGCAGGTCCAGCGTGTTCTGCAGGCGGGTCTCGAACGTGCGCAGGTTGCGGTTGTTGATGCCCAGCAGGGGGGTTTCCAGACTGAGCGCCACGTCCAGTTCCTTGGCGTCGTGCACTTCGACCAGCACGTCCATGCCCAGCTCCATGGCCAGGGCTTCCAGCTCGCGCAAATGCGCAGGCGACAAGGCCGCCACGATCAGCAGCACGCAGTCGGCCCCCATGGCGCGCGCCGAGATCACTTGATAGGGGTCGACCACGAAATCCTTGCGCAGCACGGGTAGCGGGCAGGCGGCGCGGGCACGCCGCAGATTATCGTGCGAACCCTGGAAGAACTGCACGTCGGTCAGTACCGACAGGCAGGCCGCGCCATGCGCCGCGTAGGTGGCGGCAATGGCGGCGGGGTCGAAGTTCTCGCGCAGCACACCCTTCGAGGGCGAGGCTTTCTTGATCTCGGCAATGACGCCGGCTTTGCCCTGGGCGATCTTGTCTTCGATGGCCTGGGCAAAACCGCGCACGTCCTGCCGGGCCTGTGCTTCGCGCAACAGTTCGGCTTCGCTGCGCATCTGGCGGGCAGTAGCGACTTCCTCGGCCTTGACGGCGAGGATCTTCGCAAGAATGTCGTTCATTTCTGGAATTTCCGGGTATATGCGCAGAACTCTTCGAGCTTGGCGCGGGCCGAGCCGTTAGAAATCGTTTCAAAGGCCAGCGATAAAGCCTGGCCTATGGTGTCGGCCTTGTTGCCGGCGTAGATGGCCAGGCCCGCATTCAGGGCGACGATGTCGCGGGCAACACCCTCGACATTATCCAGCGCCTGGATGACAAGCTCACGCGATTCTTCGCGGTTGGCCACCTTGATGCCCCGATTAGACACCATCGACAGGCCGTAGTCTTCAGGGTGGATCTCGTATTCGCGGATTTCGCCGTCTTTCAGCTCGCCCACCAGGGTGGCGCCCCCCAGCGATGCCTCGTCCATGCCGTCCTTGCCGTGCACGATGAGTACATGGCGCGACCCCAGGCGCTGCAAGACGCGTACCTGGATGCCCACCAGGTCGGGGTGGAACACGCCCATCAGCTGGTTGGCGGCATTGGCCGGGTTGGTCAGCGGCCCCAGGATGTTGAAAATGGTGCGCACTCCCAGCTCTTTGCGCACCGGCGCCACGTTTTTCATGGCGCTGTGGTGGGCCGGAGCGAACATGAAACCGATACCGATAGCCTGGATGCATTCGGCCACTTGCTCGGGGCTGAGCACCAGGTTGGCGCCCAGGGCCTCCAGCACGTCGGCGCTGCCCGATGACGACGAGGCGCTGCGTCCGCCATGCTTGGCGATCGGCACGCCGGCGGCGGCGGCCACGAACATGGCGGTGGTCGAGATATTGAACGTATGGCTGCCGTCCCCGCCGGTGCCGCACATGTCCAGCAGATCTTGCGGGTTGGGCGTGGACACCGGTGTGGCGAACTCGCGCATGACTTGCGCCGCCGCGGTGATCTCGCCGACGGTTTCCTTCTTTACCCGCAAGCCCATGAGCAGCGCGCTGGCGATCTGCGGCGACATTTCGCCGCGCATCAGCATGCGCATCAGGTGCAGCAT